>CAZCYS010000156.1:0-3379 GCA_964502825.1 uncultured Hydromonas sp.
CCAGCGGTACTTTTGCAACCGCTGTGGGTTGGAATACCAACGCATCCGCGGATGGCACCGTCGCTTTAGGGCAAGCCGCTCAAGCCACAAGCAGCAGTGCCATTGCCGTTGGTAATGGCAGCATTGCCAACAACACCAGTGGCATTGCTATTGGTAAGGGCGCGCAAGCCACCGCAGCTCAGGCAATCAGCATTGGTACAGGTAATGTCGTCAGCGGAGCCAATGCGGGTGCGATTGGCGATCCATCCTATGTAAGCGGCGCAGGTACCTATACGATTGGTAACAATAATGGTACTGCCGCCGCCCCGGTAGCAGCGACCAACTCAGGTGCATTTGGCAACAACAATGCCTTGCCAACGGCCTCTACAACAGGTATTCGCGTAGTGGGTAACAGTAATACCGTCAACTCATCCAATGTGATGGTGATGGGCAATAGCGTTACCGTCGGAACCGGTTTGGATGGTGCGGTTGTACTGGGTAATGCCTCAACGGTATCCAAAGCGGTTGATACCGCCAGCTCAACGATTGCAGGTACAACCTTCACCTACGCAACGGCTGGTGCAGCGCCAGCAGATGGTGACGTGGTTAGTGTCGGCACAGCCACTGCACCGCGTCAAATTCAAAATGTCGCCAATGGTCAAGTGACATCCACCAGCTTGGATGCAATCAATGGCAGTCAGTTGTATGCTGTAGCTAATACTTTAGCAGGCAAATTAACGCACTTTTATAGTGTGAACTCAACCGATACCACAGCGGGCAACTACAACAACGACGGCGCAAAATCTACGAACTCTTTAGCGGCAGGTGTTAATGCGGTGGCGGGTATTTCAGGTGTAGCAACCAATGCGACAGCAATGGGTTATGGTGCACAAGCATTGGCGAGTGATTCCGTGGCTATTGGTACCAATGCCAAAGTGACTGCGACAGGTGCGGTGAATGACAATACTGGCGTTGCCGGCATTCGCGGTATCGCCATTGGCTCAAATGCCACCTCAACGATGGGGCAATCGATCGCCATTGGCTGGAATGCGCTTGCTCAGAATACGGCCAATGCAAGCAGTTCCCCAACTAGCGCGATCGCTATTGGTTGGAATGCACAGGCATTAGGCTCGCAAACTACAGCTATTGGCGAATCGGCAGGTGTTGGATCGACAGGATACAATAATTTGGCCTTAGGCACCAACGCAGGTAAAAACGTAGGTGGTTCTACCAATGTGGCAATTGGTTCTGCGGCAGGTAATAACTTGGGTTCAACTGTAACCGAAAGTATCTCCATCGGTTATGGTGCTGGGTTAAATGTTAACGCTGCTGCTACTCCGTTTGCGGACTATCAATTTGGGCAAGGGCATTTCACTTACATTGGTAGTGGCTCTGGTCGAGGTTCTGTCGGTGATGTCAATGTAGCCATTGGACAACTAGCGGGTCAGAGTGTTACCGGCAGCGCTAACGTCGGTATGGGGCTATGGACCGGATGGAGGATCACTGGCGATCGTAACACCGCTTTAGGCATGGCGGCAGGTCAATCCTTCACTGGTGATAATAACGTGGCTTTGGGACGTTGGGCAGGTTCTGAGCTGACTACAGCTGGTGGAACGGCAAAAATTGAGCGCTCAGTGAGCATTGGTGACGCTTCACGTGGCTATGGTAATGATTCTGTTGCGATAGGTACATCAGCGGTTGCTGGCGTCAAAGATCAAGCAGGTACTATTGATAATGCTATTGCTATTGGCAATGGTGCGCAGGCTACTGCCGCCAAATCTATTTCAATTGGTACGGGCAATGTCGTCAGCGGAGCCAATGCAGGTGCGATTGGCGATCCATCCTATGTGAGCGGTGCAGGTACCTATACGATTGGCAACAATAATGGTACTGCCGCCGCCCCGGTAGCGGCGACGGAATCGGGTGCATTTGGCAACAACAATGCCTTGCCAACGGCCTCTACAACAGGCATTCGCGTAGTGGGTAACAGTAATACCGTCAACTCATCCAATGTGATGGTGATGGGCAATAGCGTTACCGTCGGAACCGGTTTGGATGGTGCGGTTGTACTGGGTAATGCCTCAACGGTATCCAAAGCGGTTGATACCGCCAGCTCAACGATTGCAGGTACAACCTTCACCTACGCAACGGCTGGTGCAGCGCCAGCAGATGGTGACGTGGTTAGTGTCGGCACAGCCACTGCACCGCGTCAAATTCAAAATGTAGCCAATGGTCAGGTAACTGCCACCAGCTTGGATGCAATTAATGGTAGTCAGTTGTACGCAGTAGCTAATACTTTAGCGGGCAAGTTAACGCATTTCTACAGCGTTAAATCGACTGATACTACTGCGGGTAACTATAATAACGACGGTGCAACCGGCACCAATGCTTTGGCTGCAGGTGTCAATACGGTAGCCGCTGGCAACCAAGCCACCGCTGTTGGCTACAATGCCAATGCCGTACAAACCGAATCAGTTGCCATGGGTTCAGCGGTTACTGCAGCGGGTCAGGGCAGTGTTGCCATCGGTTCAAATGGCACTATTGCAGGTACAGCGACCAATAATTATGCGGTTGCCATTGGCCGAAATAACCAAGCAACGGGCAATCAATCTACCGTGGTAGGTAGCAATTCATTTGCAACGGCAAACAACGCAATTGCACTTGGTACTGCGGCCAACGCCACCAATGATGCCACCATCGCTGTTGGTCAGTTAGCCAACGCATCTGCTATTACCTCGACGGCAATTGGCTTCAAATCCGCAGCTTCTCAAGAGGACGCGTTAGCAGTTGGTACTTTCGCCAATGCAAGCGGAATCAGTGCTACGGCATTGGGTGTTAATACCGTAGCAAACCGAGCCGGTACAGTTGCTGTAGGTAATGGTGCTCAGGCAACAGCAGATGGCTCAACATCCATGGGTAATTTTGCCAATGCCAGTGGCGGCTCCAGCGTCGCCTTAGGCAGTAGAGCATTAGCCTCCCAAGCCAACGGTGTTGCGCTCGGCTATAGTGCGCAATCTACGGCGATTAGTGGTATCGCTTTGGGTCAAGCCTCCAAGGCTACAGCCAATTTCGCAACGGCTGTGGGTGTTGGCGCTCAGGCAACCATAGCGAATTCCGTTGCTTTAGGTACCAATAGTGTAACTACTGTTAATGCAGGTGCTGTAGGCTATGATCCATTAACTGCAACCACTTCTACATCTACGGATTCGACTTGGAAAGCAACTACAGCAGCCGTATCGGTGGGTAACGGCACGACTCTAACGCGTCAGATTACCAGTGTTGCAGCAGGTACCAACGATACTGACGCAGTTAACGTGGCACAGTTGAAAAAAGCCTCCATCAAACCCGAAGTCGTAGCCGGCACCAACGTCACCAGCGTGGCTAAAACCACTGGCGCCAA
>CAZCYS010000157.1:0-3376 GCA_964502825.1 uncultured Hydromonas sp.
CGAATGGCTCGGGCGCATGTGGACGCGCGTGCATGCGTGGCTCACCGATATGAGCGCCGGACGTACGCCGCAGATCGAGTATCTCGCGCAAATGTTGTACGACGCCATCAGCCACCAACTGGCGCAACCCGAGCGCCAAACCCAGCTGTCTGAAGCCGCCGCGAATATCAGCGCACGTGTACTCGATAGTCAGCAGGACAATATTCGCAACTGGATGACCGCGCAGCTCAATGCATGGAGCAAAGAGCGACTGAATGAGGCGCTCGAAAATGCGATTGGCAACGATCTGCAATACATCCGCATCAACGGCACGCTGATTGGTGGCTTGATCGGCTTGATTTTGTATGTGGTGAGCGGGTGGTTGGGGTGAATAGAAGTTAATTTTTTGGTTGGCTGATTTTTTTGAAAGAGGCTAAATATGTTCAAAAGACTGTTTATCGCTGTAATTTTATTGGGTTCTATGAGCGCAAATGCCGCTAACCCTATCTCAGAATTGGATTTCGGTACCTACGAATTGGTCCGTGTTGATGGTCAGTTGACTGGAATGCAAATGCGGTTGTCAAAAGCTAATGGCACTTGGCTTATGGAGGGAAGAGAGGGTGGCTCGTGGGAAAATATCAGTTGTGATAGGGGGTGTGATTACAGACTATCCACAACAAAAGAGTCAGCGATGTATTTAAACTCGTTTCCAGTCGAAGTACAAACTCAATTTAACATTGCTTGTATTCAAAATGTAGCGAATGCTTTTTGTCGACTCAATCAAAAAACTGAATCATCAAAAGGATTTTACGCTTTGGTCACTTTGGTAGCAGGAAGACCGATCCCTATCTTATTGAAAAAGATAGCTAAACCATAAACGAGTTTACGCTTTGCCATAAAAAACCAGGGGCTTGATTATTGAGGGTGTTTCTCCTTATGCCGCCGCCAAAAAAATTGCACGCCGATGTAGCCGATCACGGCAAATACCGAACCCATGAGTAAAACTCCGAGCGCCAGTGGCGTACTGAATTGTCGTTCAACAATTACCGAAATGAGCGACAATCAGTCGGCACATACGCACGCCAATGAACAATCAGGGGTTCGCGTTCCGGATTTTGAGGCCATGCAAACTGCCAAATGCCTTCTGCTGTAGCCAATGCCGCGATATTTGGTTGATCTAGATATGGTATTTCATCATGTTCGCCGTCACGCCAAACCTGCAGGAGGCCACGCGATTCAATCCGCTGGGCATTCATCCACGGCGAAAAAGCAGCGTTGGGTGCAATCAATATGGATGGCTGACTTTTTGCGTCGGTGGTGATTAATCCCGCGAGCCAATATTGGCCGCCGACAGCATCGAGAGGGCAATGCGACAGGGATTGCCAGGTTTGTTGTGCCTGCAGGGATATAGCGACTTGCGGCCAGTGCATGCGGCCGGGCTTGCCGGTCAAACGTGCACCTGAGGCGGTATACAAGATCATGACGAGGGTAATCAGTATTAAAAACACACACAACCCGGTATAGAGACGTTTGCTCAATACCACCATGTCCGCATCATCGATGAACAGCAATAAAACGATGCCTGAATAATTCCACATCGGTGTGCCCCACATATCACGCAAACCGATACCGAAGAGCAAGCCCAAACTTGTGGTCAGCAAGGCAGGGCCAAATGCCATGACTACCAGCATTTTTTCATCATGGCTCAATGAAATGGGACGACGCAAATAGCGGTATACCCCGCAGATCAGGATCATGATCATTAATATGAGATGATTGACCGCTTGAGTACCGAGAAATTTAAATGCATTTAAACGCCCGCCCGAGCTTTCCGCTTCGCCTGAGCGTCCCATGGCGTAGGTAAATGGCAGCCAGTCATGTGTAGCCAACCAGATAAGGTGTGGAAGAAAAATGAGCGTCATGAGAGTGATGGCTAACCACGGATTGAGCGTCAGCCAGCGTGAGCGCTGTTTTGAGACCAGCGAATACAGCAGCAGGGTGATTAACAGCAAGGTGACCGAATATTTGGTCAACAAGCCCAGTCCCGCACAAATGCCGAAGCCAATCCAAGCGGAGCGGCGATCATCATCCCATGCGTGATAAAAAGTCAAACAAATACCTGCCCAAATCGGTAGCTGGGCAATATTGTGATTAAACTCCAATGTCGGCCAGGTGTAATAAAACACCGCCATCAGTAACAAACTGCCGGTTAAAGCCTTTCGTGGCGAAACAATGTGTCGTCCCAATTGATAGACCATGACCAACGTAGCGATGATGCACAACTGACTGAGCAAATAAGGGCCGATATGTCCCAATATTTGAAAAGATAGAACCAATAGCCATGAGGGCAAGGGGGGGTGTTTGTAGTAACCCAATTGCCATTCCCTTCCCCAGTTGATACCTTCGATCACATCCAGAGGAAAACTCGGCGCCAAGAGTGTGGGTAAAGTACTCCACAAGAAAAAATACAGTGTGAGTAAACTACCGAGAATGAGATTTTGCCGACGCATATGCCGTCCTTTTATGTTGTGTGTATGATCAGAGTCAGCAGGTATTATTTTCTGAGTGATTCAGATCATTAATGGTATGCTGCTAATTGAATGACTGAATACTGATCGCGCGTCATTCACGAACACTATTTATTACCGTATTTCGCCTTATGCCGCCGCCAAAAAAATTGCACGCCGATGTAGCCGATCACGGAAAATACCGAACCCATGAGTAAAACTCCGAGCGCCAGCGGCGTACCGAATGCAGCAGCCCAGCGGCCAAAGTCGTGCCAGAATTGTTCATTGCCAAATTGCGGCATGATCAAATCGGCGTGGTTTTCCGAGCCATGCAGAAGCCAAAAGCCAATTTCATAAGCGAGGATGTACAGCGGCACGAGTGTCAACGGATTGGTATACAGTGTTGAAAACAAGGACACTGGCAAATGCACGCGCAGCAGATACGCGCAGATGAATGCGAACACAAACTGCGTGGGCGTCGGCATCATGCCACAAAATAGCCCGACCGCAACCGCGCGCGCGATGGATTCACGCTCAAACGCCCAAAAATGCTCATCGTCGAACCAACGCGCAAAGGGCTTGAACAGACGCGATTCAAAGATTTTTTCGCGAGTGGGGAGTTTGTGTTTCCAACGATTCATATAAAAAATGGTGTGGCGAACAGCATCGCCAGATCATTGTATGCTTTAGGGAATGGGGTTGGCTTGGTTCAGCAACCAACCACAAAATAGAGCCAGTAGTCGAGCGAGATTAGCTTTTCAGGCTATCCGCCATCAACTGCGCTTGTTCACGTGCCATCGTCGCGTCTTGCGCCTCAACCATCACGCGTACCAGCGGTTCGGTACCCGAGGCGCGAATCAGGATGCGGCCGGTATCGCCCAAAACCTGCT
>CAZCYS010000158.1:0-3327 GCA_964502825.1 uncultured Hydromonas sp.
TTACCCAGCAATTGGCGCAAGAAAAGCGCGCGGCCGATCATCCGCTGAATATCCGCTCGTGGGTCGAAAAATTGTTGTTGCAGTATGTCGCGTTGTTCTGTCGGTTTGAACAATCGATCGGATCACTGCGTATTCGCAGTATCTGAGCTGTTGCTTGATATTTATGGTTCAAAATCCTCAAGCAAACGCTCTTTTTGAGCGTGCAAAATAAGGTCGAGTTTTTTATCGTTTTTCGTGAATCGACGGCAATATCGGCAAATCAACAGGTGCTTTTTGATCCAAGTACGTTTCAAAGGAGATGCATTGTGCAGCTGCCCGGATGTGAGTGAAAAAATATAGTCGCGGCATTTCATGTCGTTTCCTTTTCAAACCAGCGGGTGTTCAGGCAAATTTGCAATCTTTTACGCGCTCTACTCATACATTGCCAATAGTCGCTTTGGCTCAGATTGAGGGTGGCGCAAATTTCCGCTACATCGCATTCCAAAAACTCTTTCATGCTGAACACCCGTGCGATTTTGGTTGGCAAGTCATTTACGCATACATCCACGACAATAAAAAAAGCATCGGAATGAAGTTGATCCTCGGGTGTGCTCCAGTACGCCGGTGCGAGCTCTTTAACCCAGTGGCCGTTTTCTCGAAATAGAATGTGCTCCAAGTCATCATGCTCCACAATGTCGTAATGGGTATTGCGGTATTTTTGGCGTAAACGGTCAGTGATTTTATTTTTCAAAATGCCGAATAAGTAGCGTTTTAGATCCGCTGCACGGGTGATTTTTTCGGGATGCTCGACCAAGGTAAAAAGTGCATCCTGAACTGCATCTTCCGCCTCTTCATCCGGCGGTAGGTGCAATCGGGCAAAACGAAACATGGCGGAACGCAGTGTGTGGTTGATCCAGGGGGAATGCGCTGATTCGGAGTGATGCACGATTAACCTCGTTTGAGATAACAAATCCATCGATCCAAAGACCAGCGTCCCGAGCCTTGTCCCAAAACGACAAGCAGCATAATGCCGATCATCAAGGGTACTTTAAAGCCCAATCCATCCTCAGTTTCGATCTGATTCCACCCCGACCAGGATAGATCGAAGTGAACCGAATAAACGGCGACGTATGTCACAATCAGCAAAATCAAGGCGGACAAACGCGAAAATAAGCCCAATAACAGCGCCAAGCCAAAAATCAATTCGGTCATCCCGACTAACCCCCAGTTGAGTGAGGCAGGCAATAAGGAAAAAGGTAACGGAAAACTCAAGTCGGAAAACCACTCGGGAGGTGTGAAACCGCCGCTGAGTTTTTGATAGCTGGCGTACAAGAACTCTTGAGCCAGCCAGATGCGAATCACCCATAAGGAGAGATCCGAAATGTGTTTAGTCACTGCTTTGAATCGTTCTGTCCAAGTATAAACGGAATTCATGCTCCAAGTCTCCATAAAAATGTGATGTCCAAGTCGATTGGCGTACAAAATCTTCGATCAAGGCTTGCCAATCTTCATCGCTTAACTGTTCTTTTACATTCGGGAAGCAAGATTCGACCATTTGGCTGGCGCCCAGATAAACCAAATAGCGATAAACCTTCATTCCTTGTAATTCATAGCCGGTAGGGACTTCGTCGCTCACACCCCTCACATAGTCGTAGAAAGTCGTAGGCATGATAGCTCCTGATTGATGGTGTTGATATCGGGCACATCGTTATCCCATTCCAATAAAATATCCAAGTCATGCTGTTGCGCCAAATGACGTGCTATTGTTTGCGTGGCTGGCTCTACAGGCTGACTGTGGGTGTCGATATACATGCCAAAACGTTCATCGTATTCGTGTCCGGCGACATGGATGTAGCTGATGCGCATCGGGTCTATTTGAGAAACAAAACGCTCCAAGCCGATCAGATGATGGTTTTTTTCATTCACCACGATATTATTCACATCCAATAGCAATTGGCAGCCTGAACGATCCAGAATTTCATTGATGAATTCCGGTTCGCTCATGTCCCCGATATTGGTATACCATGTGGCGTTCTCCACTGCGATGGTGCATCCCAGCGCATCCTGTGTTTGGATGATGCGGTTGCTGACGCGGATGGCCTCCTGCATGGTCAGTGGAATCGGAAACAAGTCGTACAACTGATGTGCATCCCCGCTGGCTGCCAAATGATCTGAGTAATACGGTGACTCCAATTCCATCATCAGCGTTTTGATCTGATGCAAAAAATCTGTGTTAATCGGAGCGTGGCCGCCCAAACTCAATGAAACGCCATGTAAATAAATTGGACGACCAGTGTGGCGAATCGTGTGCAGTGGTGTACGGTCACGGCGAATCCAGTTTTCGGGAACCACTTCGAAAAATTCGGCTGTTATGGCGTCTAACGACCAGTCTAGCATTTCCCTGCGAAAGCCCAACCCAATCATACTCATTCCTTGATGTTGTTCAATGGTACGGGCTGAGTTAGCTGAGCCAACTCAAGCCTCGGTTTTGCGCATCAATGATTACTTGATCTTTTTTGAGCAAGAGCCGGCACCGCAACTCTGGTCTTTCTTTTTCATCTCCATGTCACATTTATCTTTATCTGTGCAATGGTCTTTCATTTGCGCTTTTTTCGAGCAGGAGCCGGCACCGCAGCTTTGATCCGCGGCAAATGAACTGGTTGCGCCGACAGTGCCGATCAGGGCGGAAGCGACTAAAGCGATGGTTTTGATTTTCATGGTGAATCCTTTCAGGGTGAATAGAGGGAAGAGGGGTAAAAATATGTGTGTCCGTTCATTCCGGTGTGTTGTGTTAAAAAGCACGGACACATCAGCAATGTCGTTCCAATGAGGCAATCCTGACACAACGGCAATTTTTTTGAGTTATTGCTTTTTGGAACATGCTTGTTCCTTTTTGGCGCAGGCCTGCTCCTTTTTCGCGCATGACGCTTGTGTTTGCTCGGTGGCATTAGCTGCTTTTTTCGAGCACGATTGCATCGGCGGCTTATCCATTTGGGCGCAGCCGGTGGCAATGAGGGTAGAGGCCGCAATAGCGATGGCTTTGAGGTTCATGCTGGTTCCTTTCAAGTGCTGATTCATGTGGGTTGATGAATATGATGTAGCGGCTAATTTCTATCCGTTACATAGGTAAAGTCGGTGGCATTGAAGATTCCTGACAAAAAATAAAAAATATTTTTATGGTGGTGTATTGCCTCAGACAAGATCAATATTGAATATGGGCGTTCTGTCACAGTACGACTCCAAAACAGTGGGTCGTTCGGAGCGAACTTAAGTGGTGCTTGCGTTTGCGGACGTTTTGGCTGATGATAAACACAGTTTTAATTTTTCCAACTTGTTAAAGAGGCCTGT
>CAZCYS010000159.1:0-3326 GCA_964502825.1 uncultured Hydromonas sp.
TCCGAAGCGTTTGCACAAACGGCACGCGCGGCAGGCCTCAATATCATTTATTTGGTCGCGCCGACCACCACCGATGCACGCATGCAGGCGACGGCGCGCTTGGCCAGTGGTTTTATCTATTATGTGTCACTCAAAGGCGTTACCGGCGCGGCCTCGTTGGACGTGGCGGATGTGCAAGCGAAAGTCACGCGTCTGCGCCAGTTCACTGATTTGCCGATCAATGTCGGCTTTGGTATTTCGGATGCGAGCAGCGCGCGCGCAGTGGCGCAGATTGCAGACGGTGTGGTGATTGGCAGTAAATTGATTCAATTGGTCGAATCCGCCCAAGCGCAAGGGCAGGATGCCTGCGCGGTGGTCGGCGATTGGGTAAAAGACATTCGCAAGGCGCTGGATGCGGTTTAAATAACTGATTTTGAACAATAATAATTGATTTTGAAGCGGTTTTAGCGAACGGTTGTGCTGATAAATTTGGTGGCGTTGCGGTATTTAAAGCCTATATAATGCCGCATTCCAATGACTATGGAGCAAGACGATGAGTTGGTTAGATAAAATTTTACCCCCGAAAATGCAGTCCGAAGCCAAAAAATCAGCGATGCCTGATGGTTTGTGGGTGAAATGTCCGGCGTGCGAAGAGGTTTTGTACAAATCCGATTTGGAGGCCAATGAATACGTGTGTCCCAAATGCGATCACCACTTGCGTGTGAAAGCACGTGATCGCATCAATCGTCTGCTGGACGCGGACGGTCGTGTGGAACTGGGACAAGAAGTCAAGCCGGTGGACAGCTTGAAATTCAAAGACAGCCGCAAGTACACCGAGCGTCTGGCCGAAGCGGTGAAAAACACGGGCGAGTCCGAAGCCTTGGTGGTGCAAGCGGGTACCATTCATGAGCAACCGGCGGTGGTCGCCGCGTTTGAATTCGATTTCATGGGCGGCTCCATGGGTTCGGTCGTGGGTGAGCGCTTTGTGCGCGGCGTGCGTCATGCGATTGACACCGACTCCGCCTTCATCAGCATTTCCGCCTCGGGCGGCGCGCGTATGCAAGAGGCATTGTTGTCCTTGATGCAGATGGCGAAAACCACGGCGGCGCTCACATTGCTGGCGGAAAAACGTTTGCCCTATATTTCGATTTTGACCGATCCGACCATGGGCGGCGTGTCAGCGAGCTTTGCCTTTATCGGCGACATCGTGATTGCCGAGCCGAAAGCTTTGATCGGCTTTGCCGGTCCGCGCGTGATTGAGCAAACCGTGCGCGAAAAATTGCCTGAAGGTTTCCAGCGCTCTGAATTTTTGCTGGAACATGGCGCGATTGACATGATCGTGCATCGCAAACAAATGCGTGAGGAATTGGCGCGATTGATTACCTTGTTGCGCAGTCAGGGTGAAATTTCACTGGCTTAATGATGTGTTAACCAGCGAATTGCTCGGTAGAAACGAAACCGCAATGGTAAAATCCGTTGCGGTTTTTTTCATGTGAATCAAAGGAATTTATTTATGGCAACATTTGCCCATCTTGCCGATTGGTTGGCGCATTTGGAAACGGTACACAAGAGCGAAATTGACCTCGGTCTGACGCGCGTCGGGCAGATGAAAGCGCGTCTGCAAGCGGCGAGCCTGCTCACGCTCAATTATCCCATCATCACGGTGGGTGGTACGAATGGCAAAGGCTCCACCTGTGCTTATCTGGAGCAAATTTTGCTGGCGGCGGGCTATAAAGTGGGTTGCCACACCTCGCCGCATGTGATCGATTTTACCGAACGTGCGCGGTTTAACGGCGTGGATGCGACCGAAGAGCAGTTATTGCCCTTGTTTCATGCGGTGGAGCGCGTTCGACAGCAGGCTCCCGAAATTTCCCTGACCTATTTTGAGTTCACCTTACTGGTATTCATGTGCTGGTTCGATGCGCAGCAGCCTGACGCGGTGGTTTTGGAGGTCGGTTTGGGCGGGCGCTTGGACGCGACCAATGTGTTTGACTCGGCAGCAGCAGTGATAACGTCTGTGGATATTGACCACGTGGGCTTTTTGGGGGATACGCGCGAGGCCATCGGTTTTGAAAAAGCAGGGATTTTTCGTGCGCATCAGCCAGCGGTGTGCGCCGATCCGAATCCGCCGCAATCCCTGATCGATCATGCGAATGCCATCGGCGCGGATTTGAAACTGATTAACCGCGATTTCAGCTATCAGGTGATTCAGGACGACCAGCGCAAACAATGGCGCTTTATCGGCGAACACAGCACGCGCAACAGCTTGGCCATGCCGGCGATGCGCGGTGATTATCAGTTGGCCAATGCGTCTGCGGCATTGGCTGCGCTGGATGCGCTGCGCGAGCAGTTGCCGGTGACGCAGCAGGCGGTGCGCGTGGGGATTTCCAATGCCGTCGTGCGTGGGCGTTTTCAGGTTTTGCCCGGGCAGCCGACCACAATTTTGGACGTCGCGCACAATCCGCACGCGGCGCGCGCTTTGGCCAAAAATATCAATCAAATGGGCTACGCGCCTTACACACATGCGGTATTTGGCGCGATGGCAGACAAGGACATCGGGCAGGTGTTGCGTATCATGCGCGACGTGGTGGATCACTGGTATGTGTGCGATTTACCGTCCGCGCGTGCCGCCACGGCAGAGCAATTGCGCGCCATTTTGTTGGATTCGGGCTTTGTGGCGGATCAAGATCACAGCGTTCAGACATTTGACAGCGTGCAAAGCGCTTTGGCGCATTTATCTGCAAGTGTACCCACGCAGGTCTCGCCCAATGATAGAATAATCATATTTGGCTCCTTTGTGACCGTGGAACAAGCACTCAAAGGTCTGCCGCGATTCCCAAGCGTACCGGCTGAATCGACATAAGGAAAAATGGGATGTGGTTTAAGAAAAAGCAAACAAATCAATCAAATAGCGAGCCGTCAAACGCGCGTCGCAAAGGCGATATGCGCAGCGAATTGGGCTTGAGCGGCGAGACGCATCAAGCGGTGCGCGTGCGTGCGCGCCAAGTGCAACGCGACGGATTGAATGAAACAACCGCGGTATATGACGAAGAGGTGCAGTTGCACGACTTGAAGGTGCGCGCGCGTCGTCGTCTGATCGGCGCATTGGTTTTGCTGGGTGCGGCGTTTGTGATTTTGCCGTGGGTGTTTGATGGCCAACGCAAAGAAACTGCCGCGCAAGTGGCCGTCAGTATTCCCGATAAAAACATCCAGTTTGACGTGAAAAATCCGAAAGCGACCGACGAAAGTTTGCGCGCAGCCGCGGACAGTGCGGAGAGCTCGGATAAAACGGCGGCCGATGGTAAAGCAGCGGATGCAAAGCCAAGCGATAATAAGGCTGCCGCTGC
>CAZCYS010000160.1:0-3318 GCA_964502825.1 uncultured Hydromonas sp.
TGAATGCGTCTGCTCCTGCAGCCAAAGCCGCAGCACCGGTCAGCACCGCGATTCCGGCCGTTGCTCTGGGCAGCGCATTGCCACAAGTTAAACCACCGATTAGCATCGCCGATGTACTCGCCGACCGCCCAGAACAACGCGTACCAATGAGCCGTTTGCGCGCGCGCGTTGCAGAGCGTTTACTGCAATCGCAATCGACCAACGCAATTTTGACCACATTCAATGAAGTCAATATGCAACCCGTGATGGACTTGCGTGCGAAGTACAAAGACAAGTTTGAAAAAGAACACGGTGTGAAATTGGGTTTCATGAGCTTTTTCGTTAAAGCCGCTGTTGCTGCGTTGAAAAAATACCCTGTATTGAACGCGTCTGTCGATGGCAATGACATTGTTTACCATGGCTACTTTGACATCGGTATCGCCGTTGGTTCGCCCCGTGGTTTGGTTGTACCAATTTTGCGCAATGCCGATCAATTGACCTTGGCAGACATCGAAAAGCAAATTGCTGAATTTGGCGCGAAAGCCCGCGATGGTAAATTGACGATTGAAGACATGACTGGCGGTACATTCAGTATTTCCAACGGCGGTACGTTTGGTTCGATGATGTCGACACCGATTATCAACCCACCACAATCAGCAATTTTGGGCGTACATGCGACCAAAGACCGCCCTGTGGTTGAAAATGGTCAAATCGTGATTCGCCCGATGAACTACCTCGCCATGTCGTATGATCACCGTATCATCGACGGTCGCGAAGCAGTGCTCGGTTTGGTCGCGATGAAAGATGCACTCGAAGATCCGGCGCGTTTGTTGTTGGATTTGTAATTGAGTCATTGGGCAAGCACATAGGTGTTTGCCCGCGGACTTTGTGAGCAATATTCAATGCAAGAACTCTGCCATACTTGTATTCGTGGGTATGACAGAGTTCTTTTAGATTCCGTGTTGTATTTTAATTGAGCGTTTTGTTAGCAGTTTGAGCATAATGTAGCTGTGTGAAGGATATGGCGATTGCGTTATCGCTGATTATCTCTATGGAAAACATGATGACGCATAACAAACAAGCCGTAGGCAGTAATTTTGATTTACAAAAAATGCACATTGCGCGCGATAAAACGTTTGAAGCAGTGCATGTCATTGCCCAGCAAATTACAGTAGGCATGAGTGAAGCTGATGCGCGTGAGTTGGCAAAAGATATCCTTGTTGAAATGGGCATGGATCGCATTTGGCATCAGGTGTTGGTGCGGTTCGGTACAAATACCTTGAAGAAGTTTAATGAGCCATCAGAAGGTAACCCGATCTTACAAACCAACGATATTTTCTTTATTGATTTGGGTGTGGTATGGGATGGACATGAGGGTGATGCAGGCGCGACGTTTACGGTGGGCGATGATGCTGATATGATAGCGTGTGCGCGTGGCTGTCAAATAATTTATGATGAGGTTGAGGCTCATTGGCGTGCAAGCCGTTGTTCGGGTAGGGCGCTGTATGAGTATGCCGAGCAAGTGGCAGCGAAGCACGGTTGGCGTTTGAATGTAGAAATACGAGGCCATCGCGTGAGTGATTTTCCCCATGCAATTTATAAGGCTGGGAATTTAGGCGATTTTGAGGGTGTGCCGCAGCTTGGCTTGTGGATTTTAGAGATTCAAATTGCGCATCCGACTAAGCCATACGGTGCATTTTATGAGGATTTGTTGGTTCAGTGAGTAGATCAATCAACATGACTCTGGTTGTACTGTGGCGCTATTGAACGATAGTCGCCGCATTTTAATAAGTGAATGAGTAATGGATAAAAAACCAAATCTGGTCGTAACCGAGTTGGATGCGAACCGTATTGAAGAGCTATTGGCGAGTATGCCCAAAAGCGCAGAGCATATTAAAAAATCACTGCAATCCGAATTGGATCGCGCTGACATTGTCGCGCCGACTGAAATCGCGCGCAATGTGGTAACGATGAACTCAACGGTGCGCTTTCAAGTGGTTTCTTCGAAAGAAAGTTTTGAATACACGCTGGTTTATCCAAAGGATATGAGCGCCGGCTCAAACAATATTTCCATCTTGGCGCCGATCGGTTCGGCGTTGTTGGGGTTGTCTGAGGGCGATGAGATTGAGTGGCCGGCACCCGATGGCGTGGTGCGCGTGCGCGTGGACAAGGTGGTTTATCAGCCGGAAGAATCCGGTGATTTTCACCTGTAATTGGATTTTGATTTTTGTAAAGGAAAAATGATGTCTCAAACGTTTGATGTGGTGGTGATTGGCGCAGGCCCAGGAGGCTATATTGCAGCAATTCGTGCGGCGCAATTGGGTTTGTCTACGGCGTGCATTGAGGGTAATGCCTACGCAGATCCGAAAGGTGAGCCGCGTCTGGGCGGAACCTGCCTGAATGTCGGTTGTATTCCATCCAAAGCCTTGTTGGCCAGTTCGCATCATTACGAAGACGCCACCCAGCATTTGGACGTGCATGGCATTACGGTTAAAGGCGCATCGCTCGACGTGGGTAAAATGATTGCGCGTAAGGACGGCATTGTGGACAAAATGACCGGCGGCATTACGTATTTATTCAAAAAGAACAAAGTGACTTTGCTCAAAGGCTATGGCTCGTTCGTTGGTCAAACAGACGGTGTCACCAACATCAAAGTCACGAACAAAGAGGGCAAAGATGAGATCGTCAGCGCGAAGAACGTCATCATCGCCACTGGCTCGAAAGCCCGCCACTTACCGAATCTCGCTGTGGACAATGTCGTTGTGTGCGACAACGAAGGCGCGCTGAACTTCACGGAAGTGCCGAAGAAACTGGGTGTGATTGGCGCGGGTGTGATTGGCCTTGAATTAGGCTCGGTATGGCGTCGTTTGGGTGCTGAAGTGACCGTGCTCGAAGCCATGCCTGCTTTCCTCGGTGCGGCCGACGGTGCGATTGCCAAAGAAGCGAAAAAACTGTTCGAAAAGCAAGGCTTGAAGTTTGAATTGGGCGTGAGCATTGGTGACGTAAAAACCGCTAAAAAGGGCGTGAGCGTTGCATACAAAGACGCTGACGGCGCGAGCAAGAGCTTGGATTGCGACAAATTGATCGTATCGGTTGGGCGTGTACCGAATACCGACGGCCTGAATCTCGAAGCGGTCGGTGTGAAAACCAACGAGCGCGGTTTCATCGAGGTTAATCATGATTGCCAGACGGCCACAGCGGGCATTTGGGCGATTGGTGACGTGATTCCGGGGCCAATGCTGGCGCACAAAGCCGAGGACGAAGGCGTGGCTGTCGCCGAGCGCATCGTCGGTCAAAAACCGCACATTGATTACAACTGCATTCCGTGGGTGATCTATA
>CAZCYS010000161.1:0-3304 GCA_964502825.1 uncultured Hydromonas sp.
CGAACCCACGTTTAGAGCTTGGGAAGCTTTCGTTCTACCATTGAACTACACCCGCGCACATCCTTATACCTCAATTACTGAGGACGTTATTATAGCGATTTTGTGCGTTGTGCGCGAGCTTTTGTGTACGAATCAGGTGAATTTTAATCCCGATGATTGATTTGGCTCATGACACGTTGTTTTTCGCGTTGCCATTCGCGTTCTTTTTCGGAGTGGCGTTTGTCGTGCTGCGCTTTACCGCGCGCCAGTGCGATTTCACATTTGATTTTGCCGTTTTTGTAATGTAGATCAAGCGGAACGAGGGTGAAGCCGCGTTGCTCAACTTTGCCAATCAGGCGTTTGATTTCATCGGCTTTGAGCAGTAGTTTGCGCGTACGCGTCATATCAGGGCGCACATGGGTGGAGGCGGTGAGCAGCGGGCTGATGTGTCCGCCGAGCAGCCACAGTTCGCCGTCGCGCACGATGACGTAGGTGTCCTTGAGCTGGACACGACCGGCGCGGATGGCTTTGACCTCCCAGCCTTCGAGGACGAGACCGGCTTCGTATTTCTCTTCGATGAAATAGTCGTGGTAGGCTTTTTTGTTGCTGACGATGCTCATGGTGTTCCTGTGGTTTTTAGCGGGGTTTTTCGTTACAATGCCGCTTATTATCTTTGCTATTGTACCAAAGTTTGCCTTATGCCTCGAGTTCATAAAACCGTTGTGTTACCGTATTCTCAAGCCCAGATGTACGATCTGGTCGAGCGGGTGGAGGATTACCCGAAATTTTTGCCGTGGTGCGGCGGTGTGACCATGCACAATCGGACGGAAACGAGTATGGATGTGACGATCAAAATCGCTTTTCGTGGTCTGCATCAATCGTTTCGCACGGTGAATCGCAATACGCCGCCGTCGGCGATGGAGATGCGTTTTCGCGATGGGCCGTTCAAGCATTTGGTCGGTAAATGGCGCTTCGAACCGGTTGCTTTGGCCTCGGCGCAAAAGGACGGTCAGGGTGTGCGTGTGGTGTTTGATCTGGATTATGAGTTTTCCAATAAGTTGTTTGCCTTGGCGATCGGGCCGGTATTCAATGTGATTGCACAGACCTTCATGGATGGGTTTGTGAAACAGGCGAAAGCGCTGTATGGATAAGCCGACTATTTCGATCAGTGTGGTCTACGCTGAGAGTGACACCACATGGTTTCGCCGTGAATTAACGATGCAGGAGGGCGCGACGGTGCGCGATGCTTTGGCGTGCAGCGAAATTTTGGCCGCACATCCGGAGTGGTCGTTGGAGCAATTGGTGGTTGGTATTTTCAGTCATCGTCGTTCATTGGATACGATTTTGCACGATTTGGATCGAGTGGAAGTCTATCGGCCATTAAAAATTGACCCGCGCGTTAGCCGCAAAGATCGGGTTAATAGCGTGAGAGATAAGCGCAAATGGCGTCAATTCAATAAAAATAATCAAAAATAAAAATTGATCGCGCAAAAAAGCGAACGACCGTGTTTTGTTTTATGTTTCGGTTGTGCGTACAATCATTCCTCGGAAATAGCCCGCCTGCCTTTGTTTTACTGTATCTGAATGAAAGGTCATCGGGGCTTTAATACGCATCATCAGTGCATTGCGAGGCAATCATGTATTCAAAAATTATCGGTACCGGCAGTTATTTACCCAACGAGGCGGTGAGCAACGATGAGCTGGCCGCTCGCTTGGCCAAGGACGGCGTGGAAACGTCGGACGAGTGGATACGCTCACGCACCGGCATCACCCAACGGCACATTGCCAGCCCGAATCAAACCAGCAGCGATTTGGCGATGTTCGCCGCGCAATCTGCTTTGGAAATGGCGGGCGTGGGCGCGTTGGAGATTGACTTGATCATTGTCGCGACGACTTCGCCGGACATGACTTTCCCCAGCACGGCTTGTATTTTGCAGTCGAAAATCGGCGCGGACAATGCGGCGGCATTTGATGTGCAGGCGGTGTGCAGCGGCTTTGTCTACGCGTTGACCACGGCAGACGCCATGATTCGTGCGGGTCAGGCGAAAAAGGCGCTGGTTGTTGGTGCGGAGGTGTTCTCGCGTATGCTTGATTGGCGCGATCGCGGAACCTGTGTTTTATTTGGCGACGGTGCGGGAGCGGTGGTATTATCTGCCTCAGACGAACCGGGTATTTTGGCCAGTAAAATTCATGCCAATGGCCGTTTGAATTCGATTTTGCAGGTTTCCAGCTCGATTCAAAACGGGCAAGTGGTCGGCAATCCGTATATGTATATGGATGGTCAAGCGGTCTTTAAAAACGCGGTCACGGCGCTGGGCGACGTGGCGGTTGAGGTGCTGGAGTCGGCGAAGATGAGCGCGGAGCAGCTCGATTGGTTGATTCCGCATCAGGCGAATATCCGCATTATCCAAGCAACGGCCAAGCGTTTGGACTTTCCTATGGATAAAGTCGTGGTGACGGTGGATCAACATGGCAATACCTCGGCGGCTTCGGTGCCATTGGCACTCGATACGGCGGTTCGTGACGGACGCATTCAAAAAGGACACACCGTGCTGGTACAAGGTGTCGGTGGCGGGTTCACTTGGGGTGCGAATTTGTTTAGATTTTAACGAAGAAAGATAACTATGAGTCAGAAGCCCATTTACGCACAAATCATCGGTACGGGGCGTTGCTTGCCGAACGAGCCGATTTCCAACGAAGTATTGGTGGAGCGCATGGCGCGGCAGGGTGTGGAAACTTCTGACGAGTGGATTCGCGAGCGCTCGGGCATTACCCAGCGCTATTGGGCGAACGATGATCAGCCGGTGAGCGTATTGTCCGAGATCGCCGCGCGCAATGCGCTGGAAATGGCCGGTGTCAGTGCCGAGGAGTTGGATTTCATCATCATCGGCTCTTCCACGCCGGATATGATTTTCCCGTCGGCCGCGTGCTTGGTTCAAGCCAAATTGGGCGCGAAAAACGCCTTCGCAATGGACGTGCAGGCGGCATGTACCGGCTTTGTTTATGCCTTGTCCGTCGCCAACTCGATGATTCAATCGGGACAAATCAAAACCGCGCTGGTCATCGGCGCAGAAACCATCAGCGACGTACTCGATGAGCAAGATCGCACGACAGCGGTGCTGTTCGGCGATGGCGCGGGCGCGGTGGTGGTGCGCGCGTCGGACGAGCCGGGTATTCTCGCGTGCAAACTGCACTCGGACGGCGAGTTGGCCAATGTCCTGTACGGCGACGCGAAAATTCGCCAAGGCAAAGTGATGGGTGATCCGCGCATCAAAATGGACGGACAGGCCGTGTTCAAAACCGCCGTGACCGTGTTGCCCGAATG
>CAZCYS010000162.1:0-3290 GCA_964502825.1 uncultured Hydromonas sp.
CGTTACGCACGATGCGAATCTCCTGCCCATGATCGGATGCCCACGCCTGCAAGGGTGCGACCAGATCATCCGCCCCCAAAGCCAAAGCCGCGGAATCCATCGGAATATAAACGGTTTTCATGATGACGCCTCCGCATCCAAGCAAGCCTGTACCCGCTCGATCGTCAAACGCGCCTTGAGCCGCCCATCCAGCAGCGCCGCAGGTCCCGTGGCACATTGGCCGAGGCAGTAAATTGGTTCGACGCTTAACTTTTCCTCACCCAAGGACTTGGCCAAATGATCGCATTGCGTTTTCAAATTCAGCGCGCCGCGCGCTTGGCACGCCTCAGCGACACAGAGTTGAATATGATGTTTGGAAGCCAACGGCTCGGTGCGAAAAAAATGGTAAAACGACAGCACGCCGTGTACCTGCGCCGTAGATAGATTCAACGCGCGCGCGATCTGAGGTACCGCTGTGGTCGGAATGAAACCCAAGCGGGCTTGAACCTGATGCAGAATCGGTAGCAGCGCGCCCGCTACGCCGTCATGCGCCGCCAACGCCGCGCCAACCACCTGTTGTTGATGCGCATCCATTTGGTCTCCTTTTGCGTGGCGTACAAACATATAAGGTAGCAATGTACGCTGATACGGATTTTTGTTTAAGCAAATACTATCATAGAGTATATTTTAAGTACAAGGATCGATGCGTCCAGTTTGGCGCAAATCAGCCGCGTATGCAAGAATTCACGACTGATAATGCAAACAAAAACGGCGAGCATTTCTGCTCGCCGTTTTCTTTAACACGCTATTACGATTGACCCATTACGCTTTGACTTGATCCGCCACGTCGGTGTAGTCGCTGATTTGGTCGAAGTTCAGATATTTGTAAATATCTTTGCTCGCTGGCACCAATACGCCGGTTTCAGCCAAATACTCTTCGCGAGTCGGGATTTTGCCCAGTTTCGAGCACACCGCCGCCAACTCAGCAGAGCCGAGGTACACATTCGCATTTTTACCCAAACGGTTCGGGAAGTTGCGGGTTGAAGTAGACATCACCGTCGCGCCTTCGCGTACTTGCGCTTGGTTACCCATACACAATGAGCAGCCCGGCATTTCCATGCGCGCACCTGCGGTACCGAGAACGTTATAGTGGCCTTCTTCGGTCAATTGTTTCGCATCCATCTTGGTCGGCGGCGCAATCCACAACTTCACAGGGATATCGCGTTTGCCTTCGAGCAATTTCGATGCGGCACGGAAGTGACCGATATTGGTCATGCACGAACCGATAAATACTTCGTCGATTTTCGCGCCAGCTACATCAGACAGAGTTTTCACGTCGTCCGGATCGTTCGGGCAGGCAACGATTGGCTCATGAATATCCGCCAAGTCGATGTCGATGACCGCGGCGTATTCCGCATCGTCGTCCCCTTTGAGCAATTGCGGATTTTTGAGCCATTCTTCCATCGCTTTGATACGGCGTGCCAAAGTGCGTGCATCTTGGTAGCCTTCAGCAATCATCCATTTCATCATGGTGATGTTGGAATTCATGTACTCGATGATCGGTTCTTTGTTCAAATGAACGGTACAACCAGCCGCAGAGCGCTCTGCCGATGCGTCGGACAATTCAAACGCTTGTTCCACTTTCAGATCCGGCAAGCCTTCGATTTCCAAAATACGGCCTGAGAAAATATTTTTCTTGCCTTGTTTTTCTACGGTCAACAAGCCTTGCTTGATCGCGTACAGCGGAATCGCATTGACCAAGTCACGCAAGGTCACGCCTGGATTGAGTGTACCTTTGAAACGCACCAATACCGATTCAGGCATATCCAACGGCATTACACCGGTTGCAGCGGCAAACGCTACCAAGCCGGAACCTGCTGGGAATGAAATACCGATTGGGAAACGGGTGTGCGAGTCACCGCCGGTACCGACTGTGTCAGGCAGCAACAAACGGTTCAACCATGAGTGAATCACACCGTCGCCCGGACGCAGCGATACACCGCCACGCGTGCTGATGAAGTCTGGCAATTCGTGGTGCATTTTCACGTCCACTGGTTTTGGATAGGCCGCTGTGTGGCAGAAGGATTGCATCACCATGTCCGCTGAGAAACCCAAGCACGCCAAGTCTTTCAATTCGTCACGGGTCATTGGACCAGTGGTGTCTTGTGAGCCGACCGTGGTCATTTTTGGTTCGCAGTAGGTGCCCGGACGAACACCTTGGCCTTCAGGCAAGCCACATGCGCGACCCACCATTTTTTGCGCCAAAGAGAAGCCTTTGCCGCTGTCCACCGGATTGGTTGGCAAACGGAACAAAGTCGATGCCGGCAAGCCCAAAGCTTCGCGCGCTTTCGCAGTCAAGCCACGACCGATGATCAATGGAATACGGCCACCGGCGCGCACTTCATCGAACAATACATCGGATTTCACTTTGAATTCAGCGATGACTTCACCGTTTTTCAGGGCTTTACCATCGTATGGACGCAGTTCAACCACGTCACCCATATTCATATTGGATACGTCCAACTCGATTGGCAACGCACCCGCGTCTTCCATCGTGTTGTAGAAAATCGGAGCAATTTTGCTGCCCAAGCACACGCCGCCAAAACGTTTGTTCGGTACGAATGGTACGTCTTCGCCAGTGAACCACAAAACAGAGTTGGTCGCAGATTTACGAGAAGAGCCTGTACCCACTACGTCACCTACATAGGCAACCAGATTACCTTTGGCGCGCAAATCTTCGATGAATTTCACCGGGCCGCGTTTGCCATCTTCTTCCGGTTCAAATGCCGCATCGCTGCGTTTGTTTTTCAGCATCGCCAAGGCATGCAGTGGAATGTCCGGACGGCTCCATGCATCTGGCGCCGGTGACAAATCGTCGGTATTGGTTTCGCCCGCAACTTTAAATACAGTGATGGTCAGGCTTTCAGGCACTTCAGGGCGCGAAGTGAACCATTCGGCATCCGCCCAGCTTTGCAATACGGCTTTAGCGTTCGCATTGCCTTTGTCCGCTTTTTCTTTCACGTCGTGGAATTGATCAAATACCAACAAGGTTTTTTTCAATGCGTCGGCAGCAATCGTGCCAACCGCTGGGTTATCCAACAAATCAACCAATGGTGCAACGTTGTAACCGCCCAGCATCGTACCGAGCAATTCAGTCGCTTTTTCCGCAGAAATCAAAGCACACTTTTCATCGCCATGTGCCACCGCAGCCAGATAGCTCGCTTTTACGCGTGCAGCATCGTCCACACCTGCCGGTACACGGTTGGTCAACAAGTCCACCAAGAACGCTTCTTCGCCTGCCGGTGGGTTTT
>CAZCYS010000163.1:0-3197 GCA_964502825.1 uncultured Hydromonas sp.
ATTTTGACGTATTTTGCGCTGGAGGCCGCTGAACTGCTCCGTTGATATTTTTATAATATAAAGGAGTTAATCATGGTCACACGGAAAGAAACAGATTTTTTAGGCGAACGCGAGTTGGACGACACGCAGTATTACGGCGTGCAAACCTTGCGCGGTATTGAAAACTTCCACATCACCGGCGTACCGGTCTCGAACGAGCCGTACCTCATCGCCGCTTTTGGCTATGTGAAAAAAGCCGCGGCAATGGCGAACCACGAATTGGGCGTTTTGCCGAGCGATATTTATCCGGCGATTTTAAAGGCGTGTGACCGCTTGATCGAAGGACAATACATCGATCAATTCCCGACAGACATGATTCAGGGTGGCGCGGGCACATCGACCAATATGAATGTGAACGAAGTGTTGGCGAACGTCGCGCTCGAAATCATGGGGCATCCGAAAGGCGCGTACCACATCATCAGCCCGAACGACCACATCAACTGCTCTCAGTCCACCAACGACGCCTATCCAACTGCATTCCGCGTGGCACTGATTCACCGCATGAAAGACTACCGCCAAATCGTGCTGAACCTCGTGGATGCCTTCCACAGCAAAGGCGATGAATTCTCTGACGTGCTGAAAATGGGGCGCACCCATTTGCAAGACGCCGTGCCCATGAGCATGGGCGCTGAATTTAAAGGCTTTGGTAACAACCTACTCGAAGAAATCGACCGCATTGACGCCTCTACGCGCCTGCTCACCGAAGTAAACATGGGCGCAACCGCGATCGGCACATCGGTCAACGCACCGACCGGCTATCCGCAATTGGTCGTGCGTCATTTGTCTGAGCTGACTGGCATTGATTTGCACCTCTCGCCTGACTTGGTCGAAGCGACCTCGGATACCGGCGCATATGTACAATTGTCCGCGACCATCAAACGCACCGCTGTCAAATTATCCAAAATTTGTAACGATTTGCGTCTGCTCGCCAGCGGTCCACGCACTGGTCTGAACGAAATCAACTTACCGCAGTTGCAACCGGGCTCGTCCATCATGCCGGGCAAGGTCAATCCGGTGATCCCAGAAGTGGTGAACCAAGCGGCTTTCTACGTCATTGGTAACGACGTGACCGTCACGCTCGCCGCCTCCGCGGGTCAATTACAACTGAACGTGATGGAGCCGGTACTGGGCTACGCGCTGTTCAGCTCAATCAAAGCGATGGGCAATGCGATGATCGCTCTGCGCGAAAAATGTGTACTCGGCATCACCGCAAACACAAACCGCACGCGCGACATGGTCTTGTCCAGCTTGGGCATCGTGACCTTGCTCAACCCGATTTTGGGCTACAAAAAATGCTCGGAAATCGCACGCGAGGGTTATCAGCAAAACAAATCCATCCACCAAATCGTGGTGCAGGAACAAAAACTGATCACGCAAGAGCGCTGGGATGAACTGTTCTGCTTTGAAAATCTCATCCACCCGAATTTTCAAAAAGATTGATGAACGGTAAACAACTCATCAAAAAACGGTAAAATGCCGACAGCGCACCTTATTCCCGCCAATCCCACAGTGTTCGGATCAGCGGGAATAGGACATCAAGCTTCCCCGACTCCCGCGCCAGCGGGAGTCGGGTTTTTAGCCCGAGATGAACAAGTCTGAATGCCCGCCATACCGAAACGGCGCTTCGCTTTTTGCGGTTATGACGGTATACTTTTTAGACCTTTTGCCCATTTTCATTCCATCCCTTGTCCGCCGCCCTCTTCTCCTACAAGCTGAACAAACGGCGGCCAAACAGCGACCCGACCCAACATGAATGCCTACTATTTTCACACGCAAGCCAATGGCGCACACACAATCAGCACGACCCGTTCTGAGCAATGGCTCGCAGCCGGTGGCTTTGTTTGGTTGGACTACCACCATTCCGAAGTGGCGCTGGATGAGGAGCATTGGCAGGCCGCCGTTCAATCACTCACCGGCATCCCGATTGACGACTACCACGTCTCCGACGTCTTGAATTTACAGCATCCGTCCTCGTTCGATTTAACGGATGACTACGACTTTCTGATTTTTCGCAAGCTGGTTTTGCCGGAACAACTGCGTCAAACCGCCCATCAAGACACCGAGCAAAAGAACATCTTTTCGCCCGATAAAATCAACACCTCACCGGTCAGCTTCATTCTCACCGACCACGCGATTGTCACCATACGCACCGAGCACAGCCCCGTGTTTGCGCAGATGCATCAGCGGCTCAACGCCTTCATGCAAAGCCACACCGAAGGCATGAGCAAAGAAAGCATACCCAAAGCCAAGCGAGTACCCACTTCGCCGCTCGACCTGTGTTTAAAACTACTGAACGCGCTGATTGACCAATACCTCGATATGCGCGCCCCGCTGACCGAGCAGATCCAAAGCTGGCAAACCGAGCTGCTGCAAGGCCACCACCGTTTCTCACAATGGGCGCAATTGCTCAATGAAAGCGTCGCCTTACAACAATTGGAAAACCTGTGCGAAGAGCAAATCGACGCACTGCAAGAATTGCGCGACAACTTCATCGAGGATCAGGTGGATGATGAGAATGCGAACGAAAGCGTGCGCCCACTGATTCAACCGCAGGGGCAACGACGTGACATCATGCTGGTGCGCATCAAAGATTTACTTGAGCACGCCGAACGCGTGCAGCGCCACACCGTGCGCCTGCAAGCCTCATTACAATCGGCGATTGATCTGCACTTCTCCGCCTCGTCCAACCAAACCAACGAAACCATGCGTTTTTTGGCGATCGTCACCGCAGTTTTTGCACCGCTGACCCTATTGGCCGGGATTTATGGCATGAATTTTGACATCATGCCCGGACTGCACAATAAAAACGGCTTTTGGCTGATGCTCGGCGTAATGGTATTGACCACGGTAGGGCTGCTGTACTATTTCCGCCGCAGAAGCCTCGTCGGACGCGGAAAAAAAAGCATCGCGCAACTGCTGTCACAACAAAATGATTCGGATTACTTGACTTAGAACCCAAACCGAATCCAATCAAACTATCACCATATCAGCAGCATAACGCTTGACCGATTCGGCGCTGCTGACTACAATCGCCGCCGATTCGTATGCACGACAAGCAAATAACCAAGGAGACAGCATGAACAAAATCTACCCCAGCGCCAGTGCCGCCCTCGCGGACATCGTGCGCGACGGCCAGACCCTCGCCGTCGGCGGCTTTG
>CAZCYS010000164.1:0-3197 GCA_964502825.1 uncultured Hydromonas sp.
CCGGCGTGGTGCTGCGAATGCGATGAAACATAGCCGACACGCCCTGCGTATTTTGTCCGCCGCTTTGTCCGCCGTTTGGCTGAGTACTTTTCTGCCACAGAATAATGATCGCCAAAGACAACAACGCCAAAAACAGCGCTTGCGGATTCCACGTTGGCAAAGCATTCCACAAAGTATGCAACAGCGCAAAAAACTCCGCCGGCGTTTTACCCTCAATCTGCAAGCCCAAAAAATCCTTGATCTGCGAAATCCCGATCAGCACCGCAATCCCATTGGTAAAACCGATAATCACTGTCACCGGAATGAATTTAATCAAAATCCCCATGCGAAAAAAACCCATCACCCACAGCATGATGCCCGACATAAACGTGGCCAACAGCAGTCCGCCCACACCATAGCGCTCGACAATCCCATACACAATCACGATGAACGCACCCGCCGGTCCGCCAATCTGCACGCGCGAACCGCTGAACAGCGAAATCAAAAAACCCGCAATGATCGCCGTAAAAATACCGGTTTCGGGTTTCAGCCCCGACGCAATCGCAAACGCCATCGCCAACGGCAAAGCCACGATCGCCACGGTCATACCTGCGCCCAAATCTTTGACCAGTCGCTCAGTGTTATAACCGCTCATGATTTCGTAAATTTTCGGATTAAACTTGGTGGTAACTTTCATAGCGATAACGACTCACTCTCTGCGCTGACAAAAACGGCGATTGGGATTCAAATGGGGGAATACTCAAAATGGGGAATACTCAAATAGGATGATTATATGCCGCACCCTCGCACAGTTAAATACTTTTCTCGAACACAGTCAGGATTAGCATCGAATTCACGTCGAGTTCGCCTCTAATTGTCGTCCGATTAGACCAATTGCTGCCACCGCCTACCACCATTTAGAGGCAACGCCAAAATAATATGACGGATACTGCAAAAATCCGCTACGCTTATTTGCCCCAACCAATCGGTTGGGCTTAATCATCTTTTCTGGGAGAATACTATGAAGCACTCGGTCAAATGGATGGCTCTTTGTATTGCGGCGGCATTCGCCACGCCGACATTTTCAGCGCCGGTTTTAGATGCCCACCCGACACCCAGCAGCGCACTGCACCAGCAAAAAATCAACGCTTGGTTAGAAATTGACACCCAAGCTTTTGAGCAAAACATCGCCACCTTACAAAGCCAATTGCAGGGGCAATCAAAAATCTGCGCTGTGATGAAAGCCGATGCCTACGGCAATGGCATTGCCTTGCTCATGCCCAGCGTCATCAAGATGAAAGTACCCTGCGTCGCCATCGCCAGTAACTCAGAAGCGCGCGTCGTGCGCGCCTCCGGCTACAAAGGACAGATCATTCGCGTGCGCACGGCGACTTTGGACGAAATCCGCGACGCCATGAAATACAATATGACCGAGTTGATCGGCAACCCTGATCAAGCCAGCGCCATCAGCCAACTGGCGCAAAAACATGGAAAAACCCTGAACTATCATTTGGCGCTCAATTCCGCAGGCATGAGCCGCAATGGTTTGGATTTAAGCACCGATGCGGGCAAACAAGCGGCATTGGCCATTGCCAAACTGCCGCATTTAAAAATCACCGGCATCATGACGCACTTTCCGGTTGAGGAAAAAGCAGATGTTGAAAAAGGCTTGGCAGCGTTCAAATCCGAAACCGCTTGGCTGATCCAGGCCGCGAAATTGAACCGCAGCCAATTAACCCTGCACACAGCCAACTCCTTCGCCACTTTAGCCGTACCGGAAGCGCGTATGGACATGGTGCGTCCGGGCGGCTTGCTGTACGGCGACACCATCCCCGATCATACCGAATACAAAAAAATCATGGCATTCAAAACCCGTGTTGCCAGCGTGAACGCGTACCCGAAAGGCAACACCGTCGGTTATGACCGCACCCTTACCTTGACGCGTGACTCACGTTTGGCCAATCTGCCGATGGGTTACTCTGACGGTTATCGCCGCGTGTTTACCAACAAAGGACACGTCTTGATTCGCGGCCATCGCGTACCGGTGGTGGGCAAAGTATCAATGAATACCACCATGATCGACGTGACCGATTATCCGGACATCACCGCGGGTGATGAAGTCGTGCTGTACGGCAGTCAGGGCGACGCACAAATCACGCAAAGCGAAGTCGAGGACATCAACGGCGCGCTGCTGGCGGATCTGTACACCGTCTGGGGCAACTCCAATCCGCGTTTTGCCAAACCCGCAACGCCAGCCAAATCTAAGTAAGCTCCAAACGAAACGTCACCCTAAACAACGCCGCCATAATCAATGGCGGCGTTGCGTTGTTTCGGCCTGAACCCAAGCTCTATGCGCAGATCATCAAGGTGCAGTAGGCACCGCTGGTTTTACCGACACGCCCGATGCCGGTTTCGCTGTATTCGGACGTTGCGATTGCGCACGAGGCGCTTTTTTCGCCGGTTTAGTTTTCTTCACTGGCTTTTGCGCGGAAGGTTTTTGATCCATACCACATTGAACGGCAACCGGTGCGCAACCTGATTCTACCGACGGTTTCGCTTGCGGCGCCGTTTGTGCAAACGCCGCCGTCGCCAGCCATAAACTGCTAAACACGCCCACAGACCACTTACTCAAACGCTTCATATCAACTCCTCTCACATATATCAATGATACCCATACCCACACATCATGCCATTTTTTGCGTAATGTGTGGCTGCGTCCGCTGTTTTTTGTTTGCCCGCCAACGGAGATTCATCGTCAACGATATATTCCTCGACGACAGGTCACTGATTTCAAACCCTTTTGAGCGCAAAACCCTTATAATATCGGCACTTATCCACGGCGGTATCCGTGGTTTTTTATTGAAAAACACTACTTCAGCACCTATCGATTATGAGCAACACCTCAAACACACCGAAACTCGACGCATTGGCCAAATCCTTTGAACCCGCCCCGATCGAATCGCACTGGCGCCCGCTGTGGGAACAGCGCGGCTACGGCAAAGCCAGCGTTCATGCCGACAAAGAGGCCTACAGCATCTTCCTGCCGCCGCCGAACGTCACCGGCACGCTGCACATGGGCCACGCCTTCAACCAAACCGTGATGGATGCATGCATGCGCCACGCGCGCATGAGCGGCAAAGACGCCGCGTGGATTCCGGGCACCGATCACGCGGGGATTGCGACGCAAATCGTGGTCGAACGCCAACTCGCCGCGCAAG
>CAZCYS010000165.1:0-3178 GCA_964502825.1 uncultured Hydromonas sp.
GTGTACGGCAATTCTGGATTGAGAATCTGCGTCGCGCCATCGAGCTTTTGGATCAGCGGCGCATCCGTGCCATAGACTTTCCAGTGTTCTTCTAAATTATCCATAGTCCAGCCGTGCAGTTTCAAGCCTTCGGTAATGCTCGGTTTACCCGACCATTTAACCAGGCCTTCGGCCTGATTCACGGTATCCGCACCCATGCGGCGGTAGGTCGTCCATTTGCCGCCGGTCAGGGTGATCAAGCCGCCTTCGCTGATGCGAATGACATGATCGCGCGACAGGGCTTTGGTTTCACCACCTTCCGCCGCTTTGACCAGTGGACGCAATCCGGCAAAAATACTCTGTACATCTTCGCGTTTCGGCGCCGGATTGAGGTATTGCGCAGCGGTGCGCAGAATGAAGTCAATCTCTTCGCCCAAGGCGCGCGGCTCCAGATCAACATTCGGCACTGCGGTGTCGGTCGTGCCGATCACCACATGTTCATGCCACGGCACCGCGAACAGCACACGACCGTCTTCGGTTTTCGGAATCATGATCGCAGCATCACCCGGCAGGAATTTTTTATCGACAATGACGTGGACGCCTTGGCTCGGCGAGAGCATGGCTTTGGCCTGCGGATTTTCCATACGGCGAATGTCATCGACAAACACGCCGGTCGCATTGACCACGACAGAGGCGCGCGCCTCGATGGTTTCGCCGGTTTCGCTATCGCGCAACGTGACACCGGCGATTTTAGCGCCGTCTTTGAGCAAGCCAACTACCGGTGCATAGTTCACGGCTACGCCGCCGTGTTGCTCAAAGGTGCGCAGCAAGGTGATCGCCAATCGGCTGTCATCAAACTGTCCGTCGTAGTACAAAATACCGCCTTTCAAGCCTTCTTGCTTCAAGGTCGGCGCATGGCGCAAGGCCTCGTCTTTGCTCACGTAGCGGCTGGATTTCAAGTTTAATTTACCCGCCAGCATGTCGTACATTTTCAAGCCGATGCCGTAGAACGGCGCCGCCCACCATTGGTATGCCGCAATCACAAAACCCATATCATGCACCAAATGCGGCGCATTTTTTTTCAATAGACCGCGCTCGTGCAACGCTTCGCGCACCAAGTGGACATTGCCCTGTGCCAAATAGCGCACGCCGCCGTGCACCAGTTTGGTACTGCGGCTGCTGGTGCCTTTGGCGTAATCGTGCGCTTCAACCAGCAAGGTGCGGTAACCACGGCTGGCGGCCTCCAACGCAGTGCCCAATCCCGATGCGCCACCGCCAATCACAATCATGTCCCATGACGGGGTTTCTCTAATCGATTGAATGATTTGTGCGCGTTTCATATTGCTTTCCTTTTTTATTGATTAACAAAAATTTCCACCGCCGCAGTATTCGCTACGGCGGCATTGCCCTTATAACGGCTGTTCCCAATCCATACTGCGCTGCACGGCACGTTTCCACGTCGCCATCAACGCCTGCCGCTCGTCCGCACTCATGCTCGGCTCGAAGCGGCGATCCACTTGCCACTGGCTGGCGATTTCCGCCTGATCTTGCCAAAAACCCACGGCCAATCCGGCCAAATACGCCGCGCCCAGAGCCGTGGTTTCAGTCACGCGCGGACGAACGACCGGTACGCCGAGGATGTCCGCTTGGAACTGCATCATCGCATTGTTATTACTCGCGCCGCCGTCCACACGCAACTCATGCAGCGGTGTACGCGAATCCTGCTGCATACATTCGAGCAACTGCGCGCTTTGGAACGCAATGCTGTCCATGGCCGCGCGCGCAATGTGCGCCGCAGTCGTGCCGCGTGTGATGCCGACCATCGTGCCGCGTGCGTAGCTGTCCCAATACGGCGCGCCCAGACCGACAAACGCCGGCACGAGGAATACGCCTTCGCTGCTTTTCACCGTTGCCGCCAAGGTTTCGACCTCCGCGCTATGGCGGATGATGCCCAAGCCATCACGCAGCCATTGCACCACCGCACCACCGATGAACACACTGCCTTCGAGCGCGTATTCCATACGATCGCCCACTTTCCACGCCACTGTGGTCAGCAATTTATTATTGCTTGGAACGGCCTCCGTGCCCGTATTGAGCAACATGAAGCAGCCCGTGCCATACGTATTTTTCGCCATGCCACGTTGATGACACGCCTGACCAAACGTTGCAGCCTGCTGATCACCGGCAATGCCCGCGATTTTCACGCGGCTACCGAGCAAACCCTCCATCGTTTCGCCATACACCTCGCTGCTGGCGCGCACTTCGGGCAGCATACTGCGCGGCACATCCAAAATGCCCAGCAGCTCATCGTCCCATTGCCCCGTATGAATATTGAACAGCAGCGTGCGGCTCGCATTACTCACGTCGGTGATGTGCAACGCACCGCCGGATAATTTATACACCAGCCACGAATCAATCGTGCCGAAGGCCAATTCACCCGCTTCTGCACGCTGGCGCGCACCTACAATATGGTCCAAAATCCATTTCACTTTGGTACCGCTGAAGTACGCATCCAACACCAAACCGGTTTTCTGCTGGAATGTGTCGGCCAAGCCCTGCTCACGCAGTTGATCGCACAGCGGCGCCGTACGACGATCCTGCCACACAATCGCATTGTGAATCGGTTGGCCGGTTTTACGATCCCACACCACCACCGTTTCGCGCTGATTCGTGATGCCAATCGCCGCAATATCGCTCGCGCGGATGTCCGCGATGCTCAGCGCCTCCAACATCACACCGCTTTGCGTACTCCAAATTTCATTCGCATCGTGTTCCACCCAACCCGAATTCGGAAAAATTTGGGTAAATTCCTTTTGCGCGACCGCACGGATATTGCCCGAATGGTCAAACACAATCGCACGGCTGCTGGTAGTGCCTTGATCCAAGGCCAAAACAAATTGCTCATTGCTATTCATTCTCTAACTCCTTAAATTCATTATTCAGTCAAACCGTCACAAAACACAATTTAAGTCAATTTAGCACACTTCAACGCAATCACCTTTACCAAGCAGTGCAACTCCGTTCCATCTAGCCTATCATTACTCAAAAACCTGAACATTCGTTATAAATAAAAGAACATTTGTTCATAGTATTTTATAGAAAAATCAAGAAGAAGTGTAAAATTTTGGTCCATTTCCCACCCTGTTCACAAAAAAACCACGCTGTGTGGGCGTGGTTTAAGTAGAAGGGGTGGTACTTA
>CAZCYS010000166.1:0-3144 GCA_964502825.1 uncultured Hydromonas sp.
GGTTTGGTCGTGCCGCATTTTGTGAAGTTGTTTTGTGCCAAGCGCGATGTGGGCATGCGCTCGGTCATGGTACTGTGTGTGTTGTGGGGCGGTGTGTTGTTGGTGTTGGCCGATGCGCTGGCGCGCACGATCATTGCGCCGATGCAGTTGCCGGTGGGCGTGTTGACGATCGCGCTGGGTGCGCCGTTTTTGGCGTGGCAATTGGTGGCGCGTTTGAAATCAGGGGGAATGGCATGAGTGTGTCTGCGTTGCCCGTGGTGTTGCAGTGCGATCGGTTGGCGATTGGCTTTGCTGAGCGGACGTTGGTCGAGCCGTTTGATTGGTCGGTGCGCGAGGGTGAGCGCTGGGCGGTATTGGGCGCGAACGGTTCGGGGAAAACCAGCCTGTTGCATGCTTTGTTGGGCGCGTCCGTTGCCGATCAGCCGCAGTTGGGGGCGCAGATCACGTTGATGGGTACGTGCTTGGCGCAGTTGAGTGTGCAGACCCAAGCGCGTTGGCGGGTGTGGGTGCCGCAGCGATATGAGGAGCCGTTCACGATCACGGTGTTGCATGCTTTGCAGAGTGTGGCGGCGTCGGCGTCCATTGAGGTGGTGCTGGCGGTGTTGACGCAGTTTGGTTTGCAGACTCATGCGCGCGCGTGGGTGCATCAGTTGTCCGGAGGGGAGCGACAGCGTTTGACTTGGGCGATGGCGGCCTTGCGCGCGCAGTTGTCTGAGGGGCAAACGCGGCTGTGGCTGCTGGATGAGCCGTTTTCGGCGCAGGATATTGCGTGGCAGCAGCGGCTGTTGCGTTTTTTATGTGAATGCGACGGCGCCGTGGTGGCGACGGTGCATGATTTGAATCAAGTCCATCGGTTTGCGACGCATGTGTTGCTGCTGGGCGAGAGCGGTGTCTTGGCGCAGGGCGCGCGTGAGCAGGTGATGCGCTCGGAGACGCTCAGTCGGGCGTTTGGGGTGGAGGTGGCGCTGGATGAGAACGGGCGAGTTTTTTGGTAGTGGGTTTGTGAGGGTGTAAAAAATCCGCGCTTGATTGCGCGGATTTTTAGTGCGAATGTTGCTTAAATCGTCATTGAAAACAGCCGAGTCTCGGGTTGTTTTTCCCACAAACGCAGGTCAAACGCCATGGCGATGTTGCGAATAAAGGGGCGGCCAACTTCTAAAACGGTTAATCCATCATCATGAATTTCAAGCAAACCGTCTTCTTGCATGGATTTCAGGCGTTCGATAATCAGCGGTAGTTCGGGCAGTTGCATCTGTTCGGCGCGCCAATCGGTGTGCATACGGCACATGATGTTGAGGATGTGTTGGCGCACGATCAGGTCGGTTGGTGTGAGAATGTGGCCGCGTACCAAAGGCCATTCGCCGTTGGTGATGCGGGCGTTGTAATCGTCCAGTTTTTTCTCGTTTTGTGCAAACGCGTACCAGGTATCGGAAATCGAGGATACGCCGAGACTGATCATCAAGCGCGTGTTGGTTTCGGTATAGCCCATGAAATTGCGGTGCAGGCGGCCTTCGATCATGGCTTTGTAGAGCGTATCGGTGTCGCGGGCAAAATGGTCCATGCCGACTTCGATGTAGCCGAGTGTGTCGAACAGCTCTTTGCCCAATTCGTACAGGGCGCGTTTTTCTGGGCCGCTGGGCAGGTCGGCTTCATTGAAGCCGCGCTGGCCATTATTTTTCAGCCATGGCACATGCGCGTAGCTGTAAAAGGCCAAACGATCTGGCGCGAGGCTGGCGGTTTTTTCGATGGTGTGGCGCATGCTGTCCAACTGCTGATGCGGCAGGCCGAACACGAGGTCGTGGCTGATGGAGGTGTAGCCGATGCGACGGGCGGCTTCGTGCACGCGCGCGACGTTTTCAAATGGCTGAATGCGGTTGATGGCCTTTTGCACCTTCGGGTCGTAGTCTTGAACGCCAAAGCTTACGCGACGAAAGCCCAAATCGTACAGGGTTTGTAAATGCGCTTCGGTGGTGTTGTTCGGATGCCCTTCGAAGCTGAATTCGTGGTTTTCGGCGCGATCGGCATGTTCAAATAAGCCGTTGATCAGCGTGTTTAAGTTTTCCGGGCTGAAAAAGGTCGGTGTGCCGCCACCCAAATGGATTTCTCGAATGCGTGGTCGCTCATTGCTGTGTTTGGCCAGTTCGTCAATGTACATGCGCCATTCACGCAGCACATTGGCGATATAACCGGCTTCGACGCTGTGATTTTTGGTGATGCGGTGGTTACACGCGCAAAATGTACACAGGCTTTCACAAAACGGCAGGTGAATGTACAGGCTGATGCCGTCGTGTTGGTTGGATTCGATAAAGGTGCGCGCCAATGTCTGCAAATAGGCCGGTACGGTGAAATCCTGCTCTTGCCAATAAGGAACCGTCGGATAGCTGGTGTAGCGCGGGCCGGCGACATTGTATTTGTGAATTAAGTGGTGGGAAACCGTCATAATCGAATCTTCATAAAGCTTGAATGGAATAAGCGTCATTGTATGATAAAACCATAGGCTCTGGGCGGATGTCACCATAAGCCATATAGACATCAACCGTTATTGTTCATGCCTCTTTGGATTGATGGCGCATCACACAGATCGGATTTACTATGAGAAAAATACAATTGTGGTCGCTCAATTTTGTTGTTTTAATGCTTTTGTTCTTGATTTTATTGATAAAAATGTTTAAAATTACCAGTTCTCTCGTAATGGTGCGGGGGATATTTGTAAAAGGAATTTAAATGTACGCAGTCATAAAAACTGGTGGCAAACAATATCGTGTTGTCGCTGGCCAAAAATTGAAAGTAGAACAGATCGCTGCTGACATTGGACAACAAGTGACTTTGAACGAAGTCTTGGCCGTAGGTTCTGGCGAAGGTTTGGTTGTAGGTACGCCGTTGGTGTCTGGTGCGTCTGTGGTAGCTAAAGTATTGTCTCAAGGTCGTCACGACAAAGTGCGCATTTTCAAAATGCGTCGTCGTAAACACTACCAAAAGCGTCAAGGCCATCGTCAAAACTACACTGAATTGTTGATTGAAACGGTGAATGCTTAATTTTTAATTGAGCACTTGTTAAGTTTATCGCCGAAGTCGAATAGGACTTTGGGATTGAAAAAAGGATGTCATCATGGCACATAAGAAAGGCGGCGGCTCTACGCGTAA
>CAZCYS010000167.1:0-3137 GCA_964502825.1 uncultured Hydromonas sp.
ACAAAAAAGACGTGGAGGACATCGGCCTCGTTAAGTTTGACTTTTTGGGGCTGCGAAACTTGACCGTGCTCAAACGCGCGGTGATGTATCTAAAACAATTGCATCCCGATCAGGCGTCGTTCGAGCTGGATCAACTCACGTTGGACGACCCGAATGTATTCGAGGTATTCACGCAGGGCAATACGACCGCGGTGTTCCAATCCGAGGCGCGCGGCGCGAAGGAATTGGAGAAAAAACTCAAGCCCGATTGCTTTGAGGACGTGATTGCCTTGATGGCGCTGAACCGCCCGGGGCCGCTCGGCTCGGGCATGGTGGATGACTTCATCCAGCGCAAAAGCCAGCAAAAAATCAAAGGCAAAGGCGAAGACGCGTGGTATTTCCACCCGAAACTCAAGCCGGTGCTCGAATCCACCTTCGGCGTGATGGTGTACCAAGAGCAGGTGATGCTGGTCGCGCAGATTCTGGCGGGCTACTCGCTCGGCGGCGCGGATTTGTTGCGGCGCGCGATGGGTAAAAAGGATAAAGACGAAATGGCGCGTCAGCGCGCGATTTTCGTCGAGGGCGCGCAAAAAGTAAATGGCGTCGAAGCTGGCTTGGCCACGCACTTATTCGAGCTGATGGAAAAATTCGCCGACTACGGTTTTAACAAATCGCACTCGGCCGCCTACGCACTGATCGCCTACCACACCGCGTGGTTCAAACACTACTACCCCGCCGAATTCATGGCCGCCACCCTGTCGCTGGACATGGACTACACCGACAAGGTGCAAACGCTGTACCAAGACAGCGTGGAGCAAAACGGTCTGACGATTTTGCCACCCGATATCAACAGCTCCAACTACTTTTTCGAACCGTTTTTACGCGAAGGCGAAAACCACGCCAAAACCATCCGCTACGGTCTGGGCGCGGTCAAAGGCACGGGGCAATCGGCGGTCGAAGCCATCACCCACGAGCGTGCGGCCAATGGCGCATTCGCCAGTTTCTTCGACTTCTGTATGCGTGTGGACAAAGCCCACGTCAACCGCCGCACCATCGAATCGCTGATCAAGGCCGGTGCGTTTGACCAACTCCACGCCAACCGCGCCAGCCTGCTGGCCAGCGTTGACGCAGCATTACAAGCCGCCACACACGCCGCCGACAACGCGCACCAAAACAGCCTGTTTGACGACGAGCAAACCCTTGGCGAGCAGTGGCAAACCGAGTTGGAAAACGTTGAGCCGTGGACGCTGCGCGAGCAACTCGCACACGAAAAAGTCGCGCTCGGCTTCTACCTCTCCGGTCATCTGTTTGACGAATACGAGCAAGAAGCGCGGCAAATCGCGCCGACCAAGCTCGCCAATCTGCACCCGAGCCACGACCTCGTGACCATCGCCGGCATCATCACCTCGGTGCGCTGGCAAAACACCGAACGCGGCAAGCGCGTGTTCATCACGCTGGACGATAAAACCGACCGACTGGAGCTGCTGATTTTCGCCGAAGAGGCTGAACGCTACGCGCGATTCATCAAAGAAGAGCAACTCGTGTTCATCCAAGCCGCCGTCTCACCCGACAAATACAACGGCGGCGACAATCTGCGCATCAACTGCAAACGCCTCATGGATCTGACCCATGCGCGCGTGGCCAATGCCAACGCCCTGCTGATTGACCTCGATTTGCGCAACGCAACTCCCGCCGGTTTTGACGTCAGCGCATTCAAAAAACTCCTGAGCCAGCACTTCGACCCGGAAGGGCTGAACATCACGCTGCGCACGCGCGTGGATGGCGCCTCAGCGGAAATCAAACTGGGCATGGATTGGCAAATCACCCCGACCAACGAGCTGCTGACGCAGTTGAAAAAACTGCGCGGCGTGAAACAGGTGGCGTGGGAATAAGTAAGAGGCGTTTAAGGAAACACTTACTGTTGCAATCATGCCAAATGACCCAGCGATTTTTAGCGCCCACCGCCATCGCGTCATCAAAAATTCACTAAAATATACTTTTCAGCATTGCAATGAGATGGTTATATGGGCTTTAAACTAACGCCAATTGACGTAGTGGATGACATCAACCGCGAAGAATTCGTCGAAAAATATCTGAAACCACGCCGCCCGCTGGTGATTCGCAATATGGCGCGGCGCTGGCCTGCATTTGAAAAATGGTCGCTGGATTATATGAAATCCGTCGTGGGCGACATCACCGTACCGCTGTACGACAGCAGCAAGGCCGACCCCGCCGCGCCGATCAATGCGCCGAGCGCGCAGATGAAGTTCGCCGACTACATTGATTTGATCCAACGCGAGCCGACGGATTTACGCATTTTCCTGTTTGACCCGATCCAGCACGCGCCCAACCTACTTGACGACTATGTGTCACCGAAGGACTTGATGGGCGGCTTTCTCGACAAACACCCGACGATGTTTTTCGGCGGCATCGGTTCGGAAACCTTCCTGCACTATGACATCGACATGGCGCATATTTTCCACACGCATTTTGGCCGAAAACACATCATTTTGTTTGACTACAAATGGAAAGAGCGCCTGTACCGCATCCCGTATGCAACCTATGCGTTGGAGGACTACGATGTGGAGAACCCCGACACGACGCGCTTTCCGGCGCTGGACGGCGTGGAAGGCATTGAATGCTTTTTGGAGCGCGGCGACACGCTGTTTATGCCCAGCGGCTGGTGGCACTGGATGAAATATCTGGATGGCTCATTTTCGATTTCCCTGCGCGCGTGGGACGAAAGCTGGGCGGTAAAGGCGCACAGCCTGTGGAATCTGCTGATTCAGCGCAAATTCGACGATGTGATGAAAGCGCGTTTCCAACAGCGCTACATGAGCTGGAAAGAGGGCAAAGCCATTGAACGCGCCAACGCCGCATTGGCACAGGGTTTGCCACGTTAAATGTGCTGCACTAATCACCTTTATCACGCACAAACACCGGCGTAATGTGCAACACCATCAGCCGCAGCAAATGATGCGACAGAATAAACATCACATTCATGCCTGCGGCGAGGGTAACGGTCGCCACCGTTTCGATCGCACCCGGAATATACGACACCATCAGCGCGCGAAACTCTAAATGCAGCAGCTACGCCGCACCCGCGGCAAATAACGCCGTCACCACTATGGCAATGAATAACACCATCACACTGCTGC
>CAZCYS010000168.1:0-3124 GCA_964502825.1 uncultured Hydromonas sp.
CACTGACCCGCCAAAGACCATCCGTCTCACGTATTGGCGTCACCGTTTCAATCGCAGTCACGCGATTGGCAAAGCGGGTTTGGTATTGAATCACCACATATTCATCCGTCGGTGCATTGGGCACAGGGGGTTTGTATTGCACCAACACGGGCTGACGTGAAATGACGGCGCCCAGTGGCGCGCGTGCTTCGGTCAGGGCGGTTTGCCATTGTGCGGATGTCACGGCTTTTTTAAACGGCTGCGCCGCCTCTAGCCAAGACTTCGGATAATCACCCTGATCCACACCAAGCAGCCATGTATGCGCGGCATTTTGCGCCTTTTGAAATTCCGCCGCTTCATCGGCAAAAGCCATCGACGTGTGAGTCAGTAAAGAAAAAGTGGTTAAAAACAGTAAATGACGCATAAAACCTCGGAAAAAAGCATTCAGAAAACACAAGCCTCAAACCACCATCAATCGCATTCAAAATGAAACAGCGACCTCTCCTGCTGTAGCTTGTACACGGAGTCAACTGGGCGCTCTTGCGTGATTCGTGTGTACTCATAAATCGTCCCTGCGTCGCGAAAATCATCACTCGACGAGCTCGGTAAAGACGCGCGTGCCGCTGATTTTAAAACGTAGGCATTCATTTCTGTGTCATGATCGTACTGAGTCAAATCAATACGCTCCGCTTCACCGTAAAGCATCGGCTCTTTGTCATCGACAAATTCAGCATACTTGGAATTGAACCATAACTTATTCGGTAAGCCTATACCAACCCGCGCTTTTAAGGCGCGTAAAAACTGCTGATCCTCATCGGATAGTTTATCGAGCGCCTCTTTATCAGCCTGCGATAAAAAACCACCCCGATCAAACAACAACGTTCCGCCCTGTATTTTCGCCTCGAAAGGCTGGTTCTCGCGATCAACAGGATAGTGCTGCACGATAAAGTCGTTGAGATTTTGATCGATGGCAAATTCAAATGTATGCGGCGTTTGGTCTTCGTGATCCCAATTGGAGTGCGTCTGTACAATCATCGTTTGTGCGGATGTGTTGGGAAACATAGAGACAAAAGGCCACGACGTGCAATTGGCATCCGCATTAAACACGCGGGACAAGCTTGGCTTACTCTGCCCTGCAGTAACCAAGCCGATGTAGGTTTCGGCTTGCTCAAACCCCGAGAAAAAGACCCGCGTCGAGCCGCGCAGCTTCGGATCATACCGACCATACACCGCGAATCGCTCCTTGACATAATCGGGCTGAAACCTGACCGTGGCATTGTCGATCTGCCAAGTACCGATTTGAATCCCACCAAAGTATGGAATGGCATAAAAACCGTCGTTAAAAACAACCAGTTTGGGCGAGCCTTCCGGCGAATGGGATTGGCTGTGATAAACGCCGGAAATATCCGGCTGTTGCGCCTTTTTAAACCTCCCCGCTTCATCGGCAAAAGCCATCGACGTGTGCGTCAGAGCCATCAGCACGCTGAAAACCCATAGAATTTGACGCAAATAAATGCGCATACCCGCTCCTAAAAAGGGCTTTGTAAAAAGACCATCCCAAACACCCTCGATTAAAACCAATAATCCGCGACACAGCGCCCATCGCGCGGCAAATCCTCAAACGAATCCAACCCGTCAAAATGGTCGATCGGTATGTGCGCGACCCACTCCGGCTCGGTTTGCCGTAAATTAACGGCAATGCGTCGTCGCCCATCCTGCCCTGCTTCTATGGATCGCCAAAATGAAACACCGCCACAATCGGGGCAAAAATGAAATCCGATAGTTTGATCACCGCACACATACGCTTTGCTCGGCCCCGACACGACGATGTTTTCACCTTCGTAACCATACGCCCAAAGCACGCCGTAACGGCGACAGACTGTGCAATTACACGCAGTGGCGGACTCGGGGATGCCTTGATGCGTCCATGAAACAGCACCGCAGTGACAACAACCTGAAATAGACTGAGGATGATTCATTTGAACTCTTATCATTTAAGTGGTGGGGTGATTCTACCCCCGACACCTTGCAAACACAACGCATCCGCCCAGGTTCATAAGGCTTCCAAACCCCAATGTCTGCGCGCCTGATTGCAGCGCTCGTCACCCGCCTCAAACTCGCGACAGGTTGTGGCGCGTTGTTCATAAATCGTGCAGCCAACCGTCTGTCCGATCTCTCCTCTGAGCGCTATGCAGCGGCGATTGGCTTGGTTCGTGCCACGCATGGCAACGTAGTGGTGGTTGAGCGGTTCGGTCAAGGCTTCGGGAACGGTTCCGTTCGGATGCGCGGTGGTTTGCCCCCAATAGAATGACACGCGAAAATAGGCGCAGCACGCGCCGCAGTTCTGGCATGGGTTGCTCATTTTTTGACTCGTCACATGAATTTCATGGGTTTTTTGCGGGCAAAATTATACAATACGTGCGTCGCCATTCATTGTTTTGTCTCACTTGATTCAATCTTGCTGAACGTGGACTCCTCCCAACGCTTTTTTTGCCATTGCACCAAAATAGGGAGTACAATTTAGATGGTGATTTCTGCTACGGTTTTTCTGTAATCACCCTTATTTTTACTGTTATTTGCCCATGAGTTCATTTAATTTTCCCAATCGTTCGTTTCCTCAAACCCGTCTGCGCCGTATGCGCCGCGATGCTTTTTCGCGTCATTTGATGCGTGAAAACACGCTCAGCGCGCATGATTTGATTTATCCGGTGTTTGTGACGGAAGGGGAAAAACTGCGCGCGCCGATTCCGAGTATGCCGAATCAGTTTCGCTTATCTTTGGATGAGTTGCTGCCCGTGGCGGAGCGTGCGGCGACTTTGGGCATTCCAGCGCTGGCGCTGTTTCCGGTGATTGAAGCGCACAAAAAGACCTTGGATGGACGCGAAGCGTTCAATCCCGATGGGCTGATCCCGCGCGTGGTGCGCGAGTTGAAAACACGTTTTCCCGAGCTGGGCATCATCACCGATGGCGCGCTGGATCCGTATACCTCGCACGGTCAGGATGGCTTGATTGATGAACAGGGTTATGTGCTGAACGATGCGACCACCGAAGTACTGGTACAGCAGTCTTTGTGCAATGCGCAGGCGGGTGCGGATGTGATCGCGCCATCAGACATGATGGATGGGCGCATTGGCGAGATTCGCCG
>CAZCYS010000169.1:0-3114 GCA_964502825.1 uncultured Hydromonas sp.
CCGGTCAATGAACCGGTTTGCCAGATCACCAAGCCCGCGTATTTTTGCTCAGCCAATTCAATCGCTTGTACCAAGCCGTCCAAAACCTCTGGACCGATGGTGTTCATTTTGGTTTTGAACGAGGCGATCAGTACGTCGTCGCCCTGATCCCACAAACGGATGGCGTCGTTTTCAAATACGGTGTTGCCTGCTGTTTTCGGATCCGCCGCGTTTTCGCCCAACAAGAACGCTGGGAACGCTTGACGTTGGTAAACCGCCAAGTTGCTGCGCGGCACGAAGGCTTTTTTCGCAGGTGAGTACGAGCCGGCCGGTGTGTGTACGGCGTCAATCTCGTTCACCCAAGCTGGCAATGGTGCGCTGGACAAGGTTTTGCCCGCAGCGATGTCTTCGGCGATCCAGCCAGCGATTTCTTTCCAACCGGCGGCTTGCCACGTTTCGAACGGACCTTCGTTCCAGCCAAAGCCCCAACGAACGGCGAAATCGACGTCGCGTGCGTTGTCAGCAATGCTTTCCAAATGCACGGCGATGTAGTGGAATACGTCACGGAAGATCGACCACAGGAATTGCGCTTGCGGATGATCGGTTTCGCGCAACAGTTTGAAGCGCTCTGCCGCTGGTTTTTTCAGAATGCGCGCGACCAATTCGTCGGCTTTCGTGCCACCGGCCACGTATTCGCCTTTGGCTGCATCCAAAACTTTGATTTCTTTACCTTCTTTGCGGTAGAAACCTGCGCCGGATTTTTGACCCAAAGCACCTTTTTCAACCAAGACTTTCAACACCGGCGGCACAGGGTAGTTGGCCGCAAACGGATCGTCTTTGAGGTTGTCTTCCATGGTTTTGATGACGTGCGCCATGGTGTCCAAACCGACCACGTCGGCGGTACGGAAGGTCGCTGATTTCGCACGACCCAGTTTCGAACCGGTCAAATCGTCCACGAGGTCAAAGCCCAAACCGTATTTTTGCGCCTCGGCCATCACGGCCAAGATCGAGAATACGCCCACGCGGTTGGCGATGAAGTTCGGGGTGTCTTTCGCACGAACCACACCTTTACCCAAGGTGGTGGTGGCAAAGGATTCGAGGTTGTCCATCGTCGCGGCTTCGGTGTGCGCGGTCGGAATCAATTCGACCAAGTGCATGTAGCGCGGTGGATTGAAGAAATGCACGCCGCAGAAGCGTTTTTTCAGTTCGTCGTCAAAACCTTTGGCCAATTCGTTGATCGACAGGCCGGAGGTGTTGGAGGCAAAAATGGCGTGCGGCGCGAGGTGCGGTGCCACTTTCGCATATAAATCGTGTTTCCAGTCCATGCGCTCAGCGATCGCTTCGATCACCAAATCACATTCGCTGATTTTGTTCAAATCGGTTTCGTAGTTGGCCGCTTCGACGTATGCTGCGTCCGCTGCGTTGCCAAACGGTGCCGGGCTGAGTTTTTTCAGATTCGCCAATGCCTTTTCAACGATGCCGTTTTTAGCGCCTTCTTTGGCTGGCAAGTCAAACAAGATCACTGGAACTTTGGCATTGACCAAGTGCGCGGCAATTTGCGCACCCATCACGCCCGCGCCGAGAACGGCGACTTTACGGATGATTAAGTTACTCACGTTCTACCCTTTTTTTTATCGAACGGGCGTGCGATTTTTGTTTAAAAAAACACGACCGTGGTGTGAAAAGAGGTAACGGCATGCTGTACCGTTACCACCCTCATAATGACTTAGAAATGTGTCAAATTATTGTACACGTTGCCAAGTTTGGTTGCGACCCAATGCGCTGATACCCACGTAGCCGCGCACGGTCATAGAATTGCCATTGTCGGTCAATGACACTTTGTAACGCTTGTCATTTTTTGGATCCATGATGGTACCGCCGCCGTATTTGTTACCACCTTCGGAGCTGACGCCCCACAATACGGTCACGCCTGATAAGTTTTTACCCTTGTAGCTGCCTTCGCACTTGTCACATACGTTGCCGCCGAATACTTGTTGGATACGACCGACGTATTTGCCGCCTTCATTGGTGATTTTCACCAATGATTTGGCTTGACCGGTTTGGTCGTCGATGGTGCGCCATACGCCAGTCGGATCGGCCATGGCAATACCTGATACGGCCAAACCAACCAAACCCAATGCGATTTTGTTCAGTACTTTCATTTTTCAGTCTCCTTGTGTGGATGTTTTGGGCTGTTGCCCTATTTAAAACCTATAAAACCAGTCAATCAATGACCGCCTCAGCATGAGTGTGAACGTGAGTTGGTTATCACACGATGCACATTAACTATTCTAACGTACGTTCGGTTGACGAATAAACTATTTATTCATCAACCGACGCACACGAATCCACTCAGGCGGAAGCGATGGTTTGATTAGAACCAGTCGTCTTGCATTTCTTGCAAGCAGGCCACGCCCGCACGTGCTTGGCGGATGTAACCGGCGGTTTCTGGCAGGAGCTTGGCAAAGTAGAAACGCGCTGTTGCCAATTTCGCTTTGTAGAAATCGTCTTGCTCTTGCTTTTCCAAGGCGATTTTCGCCATGCGTGCCCAGAAATACGAGAACACCATGTGGCCAACCACGCGTTGGTACGGCACAGAAGCCGCGCCGACTTCGTCTTGGTTCTGCATGGCTTTCATGCCGATTTCCATCGTGAGTTTTTGCACTTTGTCGCCAATGTCGGCCAATGGGTTGACGAATTCTTGCATTTTCGGATCAACGCCGTTGTCTTCGACGAATTTTTGCACGATGGCGCCGAAGGCACGCAATTTCGCGCCCATGTCGCCCAATACTTTACGACCGAGCAAGTCCAGCGCTTGTACGCCGTTGGTGCCTTCGTACAGCTGGGTGATGCGTGCGTCGCGTACGTATTGTTCCATGCCGTTTTCGGCGATGAAGCCGTGGCCGCCGAATATTTGCACGCCGTGGTTGGTACACTCAAACGCGTTGTCGGTCAAAAAGGCTTTGATGATCGGGGTCAACAGCGCAACGTTGTCCGCAGCCGCCTGACGCACTGCTTCGTCCGGATGCGACAACTCTTTGTCGATTTCCAAAGCGATCCAGTAGGTGAACGCACGCGCGCCTTCGGCATATGCACGTTGGGTCAACAACATGCGACGCACGTCCGGATGCACGA
>CAZCYS010000170.1:0-3074 GCA_964502825.1 uncultured Hydromonas sp.
GCAGCGTCTGAATCAGTAAAAAGCGATTGCGGATGTGAAAGTAGCGATACATATCACTCGCGCGGTACAGTGAGCGCACGCCAATATCAATATTATCGTGACCGCGCTGGCGAATCAGGGTGTATGCATCGCAGTAGGCAACCTTGAAAAACTCGGATGCGCGATAGCCAAACTCGGTGTCATCCCACGCGAGAAAGTAGCGCGTATCGGCGTAAGCAATGCGATCAAATACACGGCGGTGAATCAACGCACCCTCAAAGCACGCGACATTGGTGTACCAAATATCGCCGCCATTTTGAAATACGCTGTCGGGATAGGGGCGACTAAAGCCAATCCACGGGATGAAGGTGCTTTGCCAGTAGAACGGCGAGCCATTCGGATTGCTGCGCCGCCCGTGCAGCACGTCGGCGCGGTCGGTGAATTGGAGCAAATCGGCCAATGCGTTTTCCCGCGCCAACACATCGTCGTCCATCACCCAAATCCAGTCGTAGCCAGCCTCGTGCGCGAGCTGCATGCCGTGCGCAAAACCGCCTGCGCCGCCGGTGTTGTTCGGGCTGTGAACGATGTGCCAGCGCATAGTGGGATGTTGCGCCGCCAGCGCGTCCACGGCGGTTTGTGTGTCGTCGGTGCTGGCATTGTTCACCACCACGATGCCGTCCAATGCGCGCGACTGCGCGAGCAGCGTTTGCAGGCATTCGATCAACCACGCACGGCGGTTATAGGTAACAACAACGGCACAAACCTTCATATTTATTCTTTAATGTTCCATGTAAAAGCCCGCCAAGGCGGCGGGCTTATTGTAAACCATTCAATCAGCCGATTTTCCAATTGAATTTTTCGCGCAGGGTGAAGTAGGTTTTTTCCAAAATCACCACCAGAATCAACACCACCACCAGCACCAACACTTTATCCACCAGCATCATGATGCCTTGATTGTGTTGGAACACGTTCAGCCATTGCAACAGCATCAAAATCGGCGCGTGAAACAGAAACACGCTCAATGAGTATTTGCCCAAAAATTTGAACGGCGCGGTCGAGAAGATTTTTTGCGACAGGCTTTCCGGTTTGGTCAACATAATCACGAACAGACCGCCAAACAACAACATCATGTAATCTTTGGCCGAGTGCGGGCTGTCCGGACGCCAGAGGATGTACAGCATGGCGATCCACACCAGCGGCTCCAGTACCGCCCATTTTTTTGACCAATGGATTTTCGACACTTGGGTGAAGATAAACGCACCGACACAGGCATCCATGAAGAAGCGCAACAAACCCGCGACCACGAAACTGTTGTATTCCTGAACATGCACTTCGAGTGAGCTGTAATCGTGTTGCAACAACACCCAGAAGAAGAAACCGAAAAACGCAGTGATCCATGCGGCTTGCGCTTTGAAGCGGCTCAACACAGCGAACAGCACGGCACCGCCGAACACCTCAACCGACAATGACCAGCCCGGGTAGTTGTAGTTGATTTCATAATGCTGGATGCTGAAAGCTTGCAGCAAGAAGATGTTTTTAAACAAGTTCAGCGAAAAACCTTCGGTATGATAGTTTTTAATCGCCGCATCGAGCAGGCCATAATTACCGTCAAAACTGCCGCGCATCACCGCCATCACTGCCATCAGCGCAAACACCAAGAATACCGAAAACAGGTAATGCAGCCACAGGCGATCGGCGCGTTTGGTGATGTGATCGACCACCACCGCAGGATCCCACGGCTTGGGTTTGAGCGCGCTCAACGCAATGAAAAAGCCGGAAATCATGAAGAAGATTTCAAGCAAATTATACAAACCGGTCCAACCAAAACGACCCCATGCATTACCGGTTGACCAGTGGTTAAGGACAATCATCAAGGCCATCAGGCCGCGAACGCCATCAACGGCGTCCAGGCGCGCCTTTTTAGCCGGCGCGGCGGGTGCTACTGCTGTTTGAGACATATGCAACTCCTATTTTTTTGGGAATAAAGTTCGTTTTGCTTTGAGTGCGATTTGATACAGTCTCGGGCTGTAATAGAGTAAGAACAAGGCCAATGTCTGGCGGCGATCCAGCAGCCGTGCGACTTTGGGCCATTGAGTGAGGGCGATTTTACCAAACATCTGTATGTGCGTGTCCTTAATTCGACGGCACGCGCCAAAGGCGTCGGGAATCTCGTGACGGATGGCATCCGCGCACGCCCACAGATAGGCTTTGCAGGTCAGGCCGAAATATGCTTGGCTCAATGGCGCGCCCATCGGCTCGGCCAATTGCAAGCGATCGCGCAGCATGCCGACGGTGGTGAGAAAATCCATGCTTTTTTTCTCGTTCCACACCTTCATGATCGAGTTTGGATTTTGTCGGTAATACACCACTTGATCGGGTTCGTACCACACCAGCTTGGCGCGTGAGAGCAGCGGTGTCGTGGTCGCCACATCTTCCATATACAGGCGCGGCGGGTAGGGCACTTGCAGCAATAACTCACGTTTGGCGATGAAGCGCCACGCGTAAAAAGTCTGCGCGGTGATGTAGCTGGCCAATACTGTTTGATCGACGGTGATTTCGGCCTTCGGCTCGAATTTGAAACCCTGCATGCCCCATGCATGGTCTTTTTCGTACCAATAGCTGCCGAAAAAGATCATGTCCATGTTGAGGTTTTTCACGTCTTTTAACACCTTGATGAAGGCCTTTTTATTGACGTAATCGTCCGCATCCAGCGTAAACACGTATTGCCCACTCGCAATTTGAATGCCATGATTGCGCGCACCGCTCAAGCCCTGATTTTCAGGCAGGGTTTCGATGCGTACCGGCACTTCGCTGTGGCTGGCCCAGCAGCGTTGGTAAATCTCGTGCAGCCGCGCGGTATTGGCCGCGTCCGAGGCGTCGTTGATGATGATGATTTCATACGGCGCATCTTGAATACAGGCGTCTAAAATGCTTTGTACCGCGGTATAAATGTATTTACCGGCATTGAAATATGGAATAACGATGGATAACAGCACACAAACCCCAACAACTGATTAACGACCACCGCGTTTGAGCAATCCCAAACCAAAGTGTAAATTGGCCTCTAAAAACCCGGCTTTGCTGCCGCAGTCAAA
>CAZCYS010000171.1:0-3065 GCA_964502825.1 uncultured Hydromonas sp.
CAACGAGCCGGGTCGCCAGTTCTGGCTGAAGCTCAATGCGACATTTTAATGATTTGACCGGCTTGGCATGAAGGGTCAACGTTGGTTAAGTGTCCTCTTACTGATCGCGCTCATTCATCTGGGCGCGATTGGTATTGCTTTGCGGGAAGGGTATTTCCAGTCACCGCAGTGGGTGAGCGCGCACGTTGTCAGTTCGCCGTCTGAGCACAATGATACGGCGGTAGTTTCCGAGACTTCCGCTACACCTTCTGCATCCACCGCGCATTCTGCAACGACCAGCGAACATACCGCAGAAATGATTTCGTCGGGCAAAACCAACGACGGACTCAAAGCAAACATACTTGCAAGCAAGCCAAACACGGCACCATCAGAGCCGTGGAGTGCATCGGCACAGGAGCAAAATACCCGTCATGCGGCGGGTAATGGCGTTCAGAGTCAATCGTCTGAGACGATAGGTGACGGTGCGCAGAGTAACCACGCAGTGCTGACTTTGCCCACGCATATTGGTGGGCATTTGCACAATCCCCGTCCAGCATATCCCGAGTTCTCCAAGGAAAATGGCGAGCAAGGCGAGGTCACATTGTCCGTTATGGTTGAGCCGAATGGCCGTGCGTCGGCGGTGGATGTGGTCCAAGGCAGTGGCTATGCGCGTTTGGATCGTGCGGCGCACGATACGGTGCTGAATCAATATCGCTTTACACCGGCGACACGCGGCGGACAAGCGATTGCCTACCGCTATCGTTTTTCTATCGTATTCAAGTTGAATAGATAATTTGCGCCGCGATGGTGTTCAAAATCAACTCGGATCGCGTGGGCGTTGCGGGTTGGCCATCCATTCCGACCACGAACCGGCGTACAAGCCCGCGCCGTTGGCCGATACGTCCAGCCCCGCGATGTGCATGGACAGCAGGTTGTGGCTGGCGGTGATGCCGGAGCCGCAGTAGTGGACAACGCGGTCGGTATGATTGTCGATCGCTTCGCCCAACAATGCCTGCCATTGCGTGCGCAGTTCGCTCGCTGATTTGAAGGTGAAATCCCCGAGCAGATTGTCGGCGCAAAAATAATTCAGCGCCCCCGGAATATGCCCGGCGATCGGATCGATTGGTTCCACTTCACCCCGATAGCGCTCGGGTGAGCGCGCATCGATGAGTAATTGCTCGGCGCTGTCCAGGTGAGCCAATACGTCATTCGCACTCAATACACGCATCAGTGAAGCGCCGCGTTGAAAATTACCATCGGTGTTCGGCGCAGGTTGCTCATCGGTCAAGGCAAAACCCGCGCGCTCCCACGCGGCTATGCCGCCATTCAGCACCGCAACGGCGGTGTGGCCGAGCGCACGCAGCAGCCACCATGCGCGTGCCGCCATCATGCCGCCCGCATCATCGTAGGCGACCACTTGCGTGTCCTGATTCATTCCGAGGCGGCGCAGTTTTTCGGCCAAGACATCCAAATCGGGCAAGGGATGGCGGCCATTTTGCCCCGTTTTTTCACCCGATAGATCGGTTTCAATATCGATAAAATGCGCGTTGGGCAGGTGTGATTGGGCGTACAAGCGTCTGCCCTGCGCAAAATCGGCGAGGCTGTGACGCACATCCAATATCAAGGTGCTTTTAGCGGGTAAATTGTGCAGTTGTTGTGCGTTGATGAGGTTGTCGTAGACCGTCATAATGCTCTCCAAAAGATCATTGTTTGTGTTTGAGACTATACAATGTGGCGGACAATCCGGCAATCATCACCAGCGCCATGCCGATGAAGCCGGACAGGCTGATGTGTTCGCGCCAGAAAATTTCGCCCCAGATCGTTGAGAATATAATCGTGCTGTATTGCAGCGTGGCGGTGAGTACCGGATGTCCCGAGCCGAATGCGCGCGTCATGCACAATTGTGCAATCATGCCAAAACTGCCGATGCCCAGCAGTGCGAGTACGGACTGCCACGTCGGGCTGGGCGAGAAGCCCAAAACCGTCATGCCGATGAGACCGGTCGCGGTGATGCTCATGGAAAACAGCATCACGGTGCGCCATTCCGGTTCGCCCAGTTGACCGAGGCTGCGCACGCTCATGTAGGCGACGGCAGCCAATGCGCCACACAGCAGACCGACCAGAATTGCGAAATGATTGAGCTGAGTTTCGGTGAACGGGTTAAAAATGAACAGTACGCCAATAAAACCCAGAACCACCGCGCCGAAACGCAGCCATTGCTCGCGCAAAATGCCCGAATAATAGCCGATATACAGCATAAATGCGGCGATGAACAATGGCGAGGTGTAGTTCAGCGTGGTCGCCAAGCCCAAAGGCAGATGCAGCATGGCGTAAAAACCCATCCACATCGAAATGACGCCGCTGAGATTGCGTATGGCGTGTACGCGCAAATGCTGTCCGAACAACTCGCGCCCGCGATACAGTGCAAATCCAGCCAGCAGCAGAACGCTCGGAATGCCGCGCGCCAGCACGATTTCAGCCAAATTGTGCTGCTCCGAAGCGAATTTGATGCTGACTCCCATCAGGGAAAAGAAAAATGATGCGGCGAGCATCCAGAGCGACTGCATTACAATCCTTTGGTGATATGGCGGTGGCGGCGCATGAGTGGCGATTGCTATAGATTACTATATATTGGCGGGCGATAGAGGCCACACTCATTCGGTGCGCTTTGTGTATCAATCCGTGCGCGTTCGGTTTCGAGTGCGTTGATTGATGCCAAAAGGGTAGGTTCTTACCCTTATAAGCGGCTAATTTTAACACGCCGAGCAGACGGTTTAGACAAGTATTTGCGCTCCTCCTTGGGGCGGTGCGTGTAAACTGTGGCCTGAATATTTTTGTCGCACGTCATATCGATTTGAATCATATGGCGGTGTACTTTAGGAGCTACGGAAAAAGTAGGGTTTCACTTTTTCCGTGCTTAATATTGGAAATTTTGTCAGGGAAACTCTGGCAAGATTTGAACAAAATCAAAATGTTAAAATTGCGGATGCTTTCAAGTATGCTTCCTATAAATGCTTGAGCTAAAAAACATACTTATTCCGCGTTTTCTTTAACTTGACTTAAAAAATAATGAATCCAAAAAGCAT
>CAZCYS010000172.1:0-493 GCA_964502825.1 uncultured Hydromonas sp.
GCCGATTACATCACCGGTCAGGTCTTGGGCGTGAATGGTGGAATGGATATGTAATTACTTGAATGTTTTTATCGAATCGTGATAGATTGCGGTAAAAATCTATAAGAGTATATGGGAGTTATTTTACAAAAGGATATAGTCATGTCTATCGAAGGAACCAATAATAGTGACGTGCTCGTTGGCACGGCTGCCAGTGATATTATCAATGCGTATGATGGGAATGATGTTATTACGGGTGGTTTGGGTAATGACACCATTAATGGTGGTGCGGGTAATAACACCTATATTTTTAACTTAGGGGACGGATCAGACTTTATTGCAAGTTACTATGATCCAACATCATATCTTGGAAGCAATCTTGGTAAATTTAATACTATTTCTTTCGGTGCCGGCATAACTGCATCCAGTATTGATGTTTATCGCTCGGGTAGTAATTTAGTACTGAGCATCATAGGCACGACGGATTCGATTACGGTAGAGAACTTCTATCGGA
>CAZCYS010000172.1:593-3065 GCA_964502825.1 uncultured Hydromonas sp.
CATTCAGCGATGGTACGGTTTGGAACTTAGAGGCTTTAGACGACAAAGCATTTACTGGTAATGCGACCAGCGAGACATTCTACGGCACAATTGATCAAGATACCTTCAATGGCATGGCAGGTAATGATACCTACTATGGTCGTGGAGATAATGATACCTACTTGTTTGGCAAGGGTGATGGCGCGGACTTGATTAAGTCCTACTATGATCCGCGCGATTATTTGGGTAATGATTCGGGTAAGTTCAGTACGATCGCTTTTAAAGCGGGGGTTTTACCATCGGAGATTGACGCCTATCGTTCGGGCGACAATTTGGTACTGAGCATCATAGGCACGACGGATTCGATTACGGTAGAGAACTTCTATCGGAATGACAATCATTTAGACACCTACAATCCGGTACAGCAAGTGACATTCAGCGATGGTACGGTTTGGAACTTAGAGGCTTTAGACGACAAAGCATTTACCGGCAATGCGGCGAATGAAACGTTTTATGGTACGACACTCAGTGATACTTTCAATGGTATGGCGGGTAACGATACGTTCACCAGTAAAGGCGGGAACGACACTTATCTGTTTGGCAAAGGTGATGGAAACGATATCATTCAGTCTTACTACGACTCTCGAGACTATTTGGGGAACGATTCGGGTAAATACAATATTTTGTCCTTGAAAAGCGGCGTATTACCATCGGAGGTTTCGGTATCGCGGATCGGCGCTGATATTAAAGTGAGTATTCTGGGGGTTGACTCGGTTTTAATTAAAGACTTTTTCTCATATACGACCGTGACTGATTACACGGTTCACAATGCTTATAATCCAATTCAGAGTATCAAATTTGCCAATGGTACGGTTTGGAGTCAGCAGGATATCATCAATCATGTGATTTTGGGTATGACCGTTACAGGAACAGCGGGCGATGACGTGCTCGTTGGTACGATTAAAAATGATGATTTCTTTGGGTTAACGGGTAATGACACTTATATTGTCAATGATGTGGGTGATAAGGTCACTGAAGCTTCAACTGTGTCCACTGAGATTGATACGGTGTTAAGCTCGGTCAGTTATGCACTGAGTGCAAATGTTGAAAATCTTACCTTGACTGGTGCAGCGGCGACTAATGCAACGGGTAACGGTCTGTCCAATACATTGATTGGCAACTCGGCAAATAATGTATTGAATGGCGGTCTTGGCGCTGACGTGATGATGGGAGGTGCTGGTAATGATACTTATGTCGTGGATAGCGTAGGCGATATAGTTATTGAGCAATCCGGCGCAGGGGCGGATATTGTCCAGTCATATCTCAGCACATATACATTAGGTACTCAGTTGGAGAACCTACGCATTATGAGTACGGGCGCTGCCAATGGTACAGGTAACAACTTGGATAACGTTATTTATGCTGGGGTTGGAAATAATATTATTAATGGTGGTTCGGGTATTGATGGCGTTTCCTATGCTTATGTTGGTACAGGCGTGAATGTAAATCTGGGTTTGACGACAGCTCAAGCGACTGGTGGTTCCGGCTCAGATACTCTAATTAGTATTGAAAACCTATATGGTTCCGCCTATGGTGATATTCTGAGAGGTAATGCTGTCGGCAATCAATTATATGGTGCGGCCGGTAATGATTTGATTTACGTGGGGCCAGGTACGGCTAGCGATCGAGTTGATGGTGGTGCGGGTATTGATGGTGTCTCCTATGCTTATGCTGGTTCAGGCGTGAATGTAAATCTGGGCTTGACAACAGCTCAAGCGACTGGTGGCTCAGGAAGCGACACCATCATTAATATTGAAAATCTCTATGGTTCTGCTTACGAAGACACATTGAAAGGCAATGGGAGCGGTAATCAATTGTATGGTGCTGCGGGCAATGACATGCTCAACGGTATGGGTGGTAATGACACTCTAAATGGAGGTGCTGGATTAGACACCTTTGTTTTTAATACAACACTCAGTGCGATAGGGAATAAGGACACCATCACCGACTTTAATGTAGTCGACGATACCATTCAGTTAGAAAACGCTATTTTTACTAAATTGAGTAGCCTTGGCACTTTGGCAAATAGTTTCTTCTGCGCTAATGCAAACGGCACGGCGGTTGATAGCAATGACTTTGTTTGCTATAACACAACCACAGGCGTAATTAGTTATGATGCCGATGGTAATGGTGCAGGCGCATCTGTGGCTTTTGCCGTATTAGGAACTTCAGTGCATCCGGCATTGACAGCAGCGGATTTTATGGTGATCTGATTAGGCATTGAGTTCAAAATAAAAAAGCCCAGTTTTTCAACTGGGCTTTTTATGGATTGAACTATTGCTTCGGTGTGTTTTATGATGCCTATACTTAATATCAACGGAGAAACACGATGCATGCAGTTCATACGGCGATTGTTGGCGGCAGCGCGGCGGGTTTGGCCTGCGCCAAATGCTTGAAAGATCAGGGTTTGATCGATTTTGTGATTTTGGAGCA
>CAZCYS010000173.1:0-3048 GCA_964502825.1 uncultured Hydromonas sp.
GCGAAAAAAGCCGAGGCGAGCGATGAGATGCCGCCTGATGACAATCCGCCACTGTCGGCGTATGACGACGAGCCACCGTTTTAAACCGAGGAGTGCGGCAGCGTCCGTCTGAGCAAGGAGTTCGATATGAACACACGTTGTTGGATGAAACCCACCCTATTGATGTTGGGCTTGGTATTGAGCGGTGCAGCGTTGGCCAAAACGCAGGTGTTCAAATGGGAAAGCGAATTGTGTCGCGCGAGCGCCAGCTACGACGATCGAAAAGTCACGGCGGCGCAGTTGGACGCCACGCTCAAGCTCAATGCCGATCACTTGATCAGCATTTACGATGAGAAAAACACACAGGCGCAGGACGATGCCGAGCATCGCCGCAATCAAGCGATCTTGCAAGACCCGCGCAACTTCATTGCGCACCCCGTGATTGAAACGGTGCGCCAGCGCATGATCGCGCGCGACCAATTTTTCTACGATTTGCAGCGCATTAAACGCGATGCGGCACGCAAAAACGACTACGCAATATTGAATCAATTCGCCCCGTCGCAACGCCCGCAGTGCCAAAATATCGTGCAAATCCTGCAAAGTCCGCCATCGGCGGAAAAAACCGCCAAAGCCCTGCAACTGCTCAAAGCCAGTTGTCGTGACAACGCCGATCCGAGTGATTGCGTGGCGCGCTCGCAACGCGCTTGGGCGCAATCCGAGGCGAAGATGACGCGGGAGTTGTTGCATTATCATTGGCACAATTGCGTCAATCGCCAACAACCCGATCTGAGCGAGAAAGAACAAAAAGCGGCGGACAAAGCTTTTGTACAAAGCGTTGGCAAAATCCGCTACTATGATTGCGACGAACCGTAAATCCTATTCACAAGGAGAGCGCCATGCTGTATTTATCCGTGCCCGAACTCATTGCCGAAGCGGCTAAACTTGTCCCCGCCATCAAAGACGCGGGCGTCACCGCGACGTCGGAGCGCCTGACGCAATTGCAAGACCAAAAAATCGTGGTCAAATACGGTGGCAACGCCATGACCGACGAAACGCTGCAACAGCAATTTGCGCAGGACGTGGCGTTGCTCACCGCGATGGGCGTGCCGGTGGTGGTGGTGCATGGCGGCGGCCCGCAAATTGACGCGATGCTTAAGCGCGTCGGCATCGAAGGGCAGTTTGTGCAAGGAATGCGCGTGACCGACGCCGACACCATGAGTATCGTTGATGGCGTGCTGTGCGGCAATGTGCAGGGGCAAATCGTGAATCTGATCAATCAAGCGGGCAAAAGCTACGGCGTGCGCGCCATTGGCCTGAGCGGCAAAGATGGCCGCATGATTCGTGTGAAAAAAATGTTGCTGCCTGATCTGAACGATCCGGCGGTGCAGCACGACATCGGGCTGGTGGGCGAGGTCATCGGCGTGGACAGCGCACCGATTGACGCTTTGCTGTCGGCTGAATTTTTACCCGTGGTCTCGCCGATTGCCGCCGACGATCACGGCGTGACACATAATGTAAACGCCGATGTGGCGGCGGGCGAAATCGCGGTGGCGGTGCGCGCGCACAAATTGATGTTGTTGACCAACATCAAAGGCGTATTGGACAAACAAGGCGAATTGATCGCGCACATCGACAGCGCGAGCGCCGATGTGCTCAAAGCCGATGGCACGCTGTATGGTGGCATGCTGCCGAAAATCGACTCGGCGCTGGATGCGGCGCAGCGCGGCGTGGGCGCGGTACATATCGTGGATGGCCGCGTGCCGCACGTGTTGCTGCAATGTCTGTTGACCGACGCGGCGGTGGGTACGGCAATTAGCGTATAAATCATGCAGAGGATAGGATGAATTGGGATAATAAAGTCGCGGGTTGCGAGCTGTGCGAGCAGGTCGGCGGCGAACTGATTTGGCAAAACGAGCAATTGCGCGTCATACTGGTGGACGATCCGCTGTTCGTCGGATTCACGCGCGTGATTTGGCAGGAACACGCGGCGGAGATGACCGATTTGACGCCCGAGCAGCGCAGCCAATTGATGCGCGTGGTGTGCTTGGTCGAGCAGGTGCAGCGCGATGTGCTCAAACCGACTAAGGTTAATCTCGCCAGTTTGGGCAATATGGTCGCGCATGTGCACTGGCACGTCATTCCGCGCTACGCCGATGATGCGTGCTTCCCGAATCCCGTGTGGGCGCTCACGCCCGAACAAGCGAAAAAAGCCAAACGCAACGGCGTGACCGATGCGCTGCTGGCAGACTATCTGCGCGCGCTGAAAATCGCGCTGTGGTCGCATTGATTCAACAAACCCAATCAACGGATCAACCAAACAACCAACAATCCAACAAAAACGGAACCAACAATGTCTCAATTATTCGATGTCGTGATTATCGGTAGCGGTTTGGCGGGCATGAGCTGCGCGCTTTCACTCGGAGAACAATACAAAATCGCCTTGATCTCCAAAGGCGGCTTGGTCAGCGGCTCATCCGATTTGGCGCAGGGCGGGATTGCCGCCGTGATGGACTCGGACGACAATTTTGAAAACCACATCCGCGACACCTTCGTCGCCGGTGCCGAGTTGGGCGAGTTTGAAGCCATCCGCCACATCATTACCAACGCGCCAAGCTCCATAGAATGGCTGATGACGCAGGGCGTCAAATTCACGATGGAGGATGACGATGCGAGCAAACTGCACCTCACGCGCGAGGGCGGCCACAGCCACCGTCGTGTGGTGCATGCGGATGACCTCACGGGGCACGCGATTCAGGTCGCACTCGCCGAACGCGTACGCGAGCACAGCAATATTCAAGTGTTTGAAAATGTCATTGCCGTAGACCTCATCACCGACAAACACAAACGTCAAATTCAGCAAAAAAGCAAAGACGCGCGCTGCTACGGCGTTTATATCCAACACCGTGAAACACACCAAATCAGCTCGATACAAGCGCGTTTCACCGTGCTGGCCACGGGCGGCGCGGGCAAAGTCTACAAAGTGACCACCAATCCTGACAGCAACTCCGGCGATGGCATTGCGATGGCATGGCGCGCCGGTTGCCGCGTGGTCAATATGGAATTCATGCA
>CAZCYS010000174.1:0-3024 GCA_964502825.1 uncultured Hydromonas sp.
CCAATGCTTCTAATTTTTCGCGCGTGCGCGCCAGCAAGGCCACTTGCACGTCATATTCTTCGCGCGTGACCACGTCCATTTTTTGCAGTGCGCCGATCAAAAAGGTCTTGGCGTTTTGGCTCAAATCGCGCAGCGGCGAGTTTTGTACCCATTGTTCGACGGTGTCTTGTGCGGTTTTGCTCCACGGGCTGTTCATGTGTGTCCTCTTTGATTGACTTAAAACGAAAACGGCGCGGGTTTGCGCCCACGCCGTATTATCGTTGATTTTTGTCGCTTTATTGCGCCAAATGCGCACGCATTTTTTTCATCGCCGCCGCTTCGATTTGGCGAATGCGTTCGGCAGAGACGTGGTATTTGTCGGCCAAATCGTGCAGGGTTTGGCCTTTGCCTTCGTCATCGGCCAACCAGCGCGCTTCGATGATGTCGCGTGAACGCTCGTCCAACACGTCCAGCGCGGCGCTCAAACCGGATGATTGTAAGCGGTCACTCTCGGCACGCGTCAAAACCTGCGTCGGCTCCTGTGTCTCGTCGGCCAAGTAGGCAATCGGCGCCATCGCCACGGCATCTTCGTCGTCGTTCATGCCGCCGTCAATCGCGATGTCGCGACCGGTCAGGCGTTGATCCATTTCGATCACTTCCTCGGGTTTGACGCGCAGGACTTTGGCGACGTTATGCACCTCTTCCTGCGTCATGTGTTCGCCGGTTTTCATGCTGCGCAAGTTGAAAAACAATTTGCGTTGTGCCTTGGTCGTGGCGATTTTCACCATGCGCCAGTTTTTGATGATGTATTCGTGGATTTCCGCCTTGATCCAGTGGATCGCGAACGATACCAAGCGCACGCCACGCGTCGGATCAAAGCGTTTGACCGCTTTCATCAGGCCGATCGAGCCTTCTTGAATCAAATCGCCTTGCGGCAAGCCGTAGCCCATGTAGTTGCGCGAAATCGATACGACCATGCGCAGGTGTGACACGACCAGTGCGTGTGCGGCCTGCAGGTTGTTCGGGTTTGCGCGGTAAGACATCGCAAACTCGTACTCTTGTTCAGGCGTGAGCATAGGCACCGCGTTTACCGCGCGGGTGTATGCGTCCAAATCACCCAAGCTCGGCACGGCGAGTAATTGGTTGTATTTGGCTGAATAAGGGCTCATTGCGTATGTGGTCATATCTGTTCTGTTCTCCATGCGGTTGATGTATCCCATCAACTCGATGATGCCGCGTGAGAGGCTGGCATCGGTTTGTCTGATGGTATTTTAGCACTCTTTCATCGAGAGTGCTAAAACGCGATCAGCGCTATTAATTAACGCATTGGTGCGCGATTAGTTGACTAATATACTAAAGAATTATCGTGGTGAGAGTATGGTGAAAGCGTGAGGCAATCGTGGATAGGGTGTAAAGTTTTGTTAAGCTGAGAGTATTGAAAAATCAATCACTGATCTTTGTCTATGGGATCACCAGCCCAATGTCGTTGGCCTGCGCGTACTCGCTAAATACGGTTTCGGGCGCGCGATCGGTAATCAGCAGGTCAAATTGGTCCAATGCGCCGATGTAAGCGGCACGCGTTTGCCCGAATTTGCTGTGATCGGCGATCAAAATACGCTGCTGCGAGCTGGCCAGCGCCCGTTGCTTCATCGGCAGCTCCTCCAGATAAAAGCAGGTCACGCCGAAATCCAGACTGATGCCCGCCGCGGAAATAAAGGCCTTATTGGGGCGTAGGTCGTCCAGCTCATTGCGCGGGCCGATGCTGCTGAAAATGTAGTTGTCGCCCTTAAATTCGCCGCCACACAGAATCACACGGCATTTGGGTTTGTCTTGCAAGGCCAAAAAAGTGTTGAGCGAGTAGCAAATGGCGGTGAATGAGAGGGTGTCATCAATCGCGTCGATCAGATACGGCACGGTACTGCCGCAGTCGAAAAATACGGTGTCTTCCGGCTCGATCAGCCGTGCGCCGAGTGTGCCGATGTGCTGCTTTTCAGCCACCAGCTTGTTTTTCTGGTCGGAGACAAAGTAGTGGCTGACGCTGCTGTTGTTCTGTTGGGAGACCAAATAGCCACCCAGCAAAACGATCTCGCATGGCTCGGCATGGATGTCGCGCCGTATGGTCATTTCCGAGACGTTGAGCTGCGCGGCGGCCTCTTTCAGGTGAATTTTGCCGGCACGTTTGAGTTGTTGAGCGATTTTTTTGAGACGCTCTTCTCGGCGGGTGAGTTCCATGAGCTTGCTTGACGGTGTTGGGAAAAGGCGCTATGCCTACCAAAAATGTTATCAAAATAACAAAACTAATGCAAACAATATTGTTGATTTTTGAAATATTTAGAAAAAACCATCAAATTGTTATTTTTGTATCAAAATATATTGAAAATGTTATTGATTTCACATAATATATGGGCATAAAAATAATATTCTCCATGACTCGTTGAGCCATCAGTATTTGAAAAACAAGGTGCTGAGTACAGAGAATCAGTTGACGCCGGCATTGCAAAGAACCATCATAATAAGCAACCGGCGTTTTTTATCCCCGAGCAGTGAAATGGCGGGAGGCGATGGCAGAATCATTTTTAACCGGACTGGAGTACACATGGATATCAAACAGTATGCACAACGCGCTTTGACGCTGATGGATTTAACCAGTTTGGAGGACAACGACACCGACGAGAAAATTCGCCAACTGTGTGCGAACGCAGTGACGCCGTTCGGTCATACCGCAGCGGTGTGCGTTTATCCGCGCTTTATCGGCGTGGCGCACGAGGCGCTGGGTGCGGATAGCGCGGTCAAAATTGCCACCGTGACCAATTTCCCCCACGGTGGTGCCGATGTGGATGTGGCAATGCGCGAAACCGAGTCCGCTGTGGCGGCGGGTGCGCACGAAGTAGACGTGGTATTCCCGTATCGCGCGTATTTGGCGGGCGATATGATGGTCGGGCGCGATTTGGTCGCGGCCTGCGCCGAGATCTGCCATGCACGCGAGGTCGTGCTCAAAGTCATCATCGAGTCGGGTGAATTGGTGAGCGAGCGCGTCATTCGCTC
>CAZCYS010000175.1:0-3006 GCA_964502825.1 uncultured Hydromonas sp.
CGGCTCGGATAATCCTGTGTTCAAAAGCCGTACCATCAACGGTTTGAGCGATAAATTGGATAATGATTGCTGGAAATAATATAACCGCTATAAAAAAACGCCAATACTTGTGATTGGCGTTTTTTCTTGTCAAACTTGCCTTGTGCTAAAATCATTGACAGCACTTCCCTACAACAGCTCCGCATTTGATGCGCTATGAACCGCCGCAATATTCGTCTTTTTTCTGTTTTTCACAAAGAATATCCGACCCCCAACTGCGATTGGATCACTCCGATTCAAGCTGGGCGACGTCATGCACCCATTGTACTGCCCATGATTCATGATGACATGGGCAGTGCCAGTATCTCTGATAAAAACGATCGCTTCTGCGAATTAACCGCTCTTTACTGGATTTGGCAGAATTTAGACAATTTTGATGAAGAATATATCGGTTTGGTACATTATCGTCGCTACTTCTACTTCCCTTGCGCACTTCCGATTCATACGCATTACATCAGCGCTGATTTTCTGAATGAGGCGATCACGGACGTCCAATTATGGCAATACATCGCTGAGCAGTTGGACGCAGACAAACTGATCGTACCCATTCCAACGCCCTTTTCACACGCTGGGTTTAACGTTAAATCGCAGTATATTTTTGCGCATGACGAAGCAGATTGGTACTTACTGGAAAACACGCTCATCCATACACACCCCGACTATCAAACCGCATTTAGTGAATTTTCCGGCATGGGCTCAATGTTTGGCTACAACATGTTCATCGGTTCAAAAAATTTTGTACAGCAATATTGCGCATGGCTGTTTCCAATACTTTTCGCGATGGAGCCGCACATTGCACACAAAGAAGACGTTTATCAAAACCGTGTTTTTGGTTTTATGGCCGAACGTTTACTGAATGTTTATATTTTGCACCACCAAATTCCAACCTCAATGCTCCCTGTATTGCAGTTTCCCTAAAATCGCCAATGATCATCAAAAAATGCCATGTTTATTCATGGCATTTTTTATCCGGTGTATCAATCGATTAACCCACCCAGCGACGCGCGTTTTGGAACAACTGCATCCACGGCGAGGTGTTCAAATTCGCCCAATCCTGCGGTTTCCATGAGAAGAGTTCGTTACGGAACACGCGCTCAGGATGCGGCATCATAATCAACACGCGACCATCGGTGGTGGTAAAGCCATTCAATCCCAGCGGCGCGCCGTTTGGATTTTGCGGATAGACTTCGGTCGCTTGATGCGCCGCATCCACATAGCGCAAAGCCACTTTATTCTGCGCCTGCACCGCGGTCAAATCCGCCGCATCGGCATAGCTCGCGCGTCCTTCGCCGTGGGAAATCACCACCGGCAGCACACTTCCCGCCATACCCTGCAATAAAATCGACGGTGATTCGGTGATCTCGACCTGCACCAAACGCGCCTCGTACTGCTCCGAGGTGTTGCGCACGAATTTCGGCCAATGTTCCGCCCCCGGAATGATGCCTTTCAGATTGCTCATCATTTGACAGCCATTGCACACGCCCAAGCTGAAGGTATCGGGACGCGCGAAATACTCGGCGAACTGATCGCGCAGCGCATCGTGATACAAAATGGTTTTCGCCCAGCCTTCGCCCGCACCCAGCACGTCACCATAGGAGAAGCCGCCACACGCCGCCAATCCTTTAAAGTCCTGTAAATGCACGCGCCCCGCGAGCAAATCGCTCATGTGCACGTCCACCGCTTCAAAACCGGCCGCCGTGAATGCCGCCGCCATCTCGACGTGACCATTCACGCCCTGTTCGCGCAAAATGGCGACTTTCGGCTTCGCACTCATCGCCAAATACGGCGCAGAAACGGCCGCATCCGGTGTGAAGGTTAATTTCGGGGTCAAGGCCTGTGGCGCGCGTCCGTACTCCTGCTCAACACAGGCCGGATTGTCACGCAGCTTGGCAATATGGAACGAAGTTTCCTGCCATGCGGCGTGCATCACGCCCAGCGGCAGTTGCAGTTTCGCCTCGCCGTCTTGCCACACCGAGAATTCCGCTTTTTCCTGCGCCACATCCATCACCTGACCGACGATATGGCTGTGTGCGCCCAAACCATGCGCGCGCAAAATATCCATCACCGCGGTGGTGTCGTCTTTGCGAATTTGTAGAACCATGCCCAACTCTTCGTTGAACAAGGCTTTCATCAACGCCTCATCACGCTGAACCGCGATTTGCACGCCATTGATTTTGAAGTCACCCGCATCAGCGGAGTTTGGATCAACGGTCAACAGGTCGACATTCAACGCCACCGAAGTTTGTGCGGCAAACGCCATTTCCGCCGCCGCTGCGAACAAGCCCCCGTCCGATTTATCGTGATAGGCCAAGACATGACCCGCCGCGCGCAAAGCCTGCAAAGCGGCAAACGCGTTTTTCAGCATCTGCGCATCGTCCAAATCCGGCACATCATCGAGCGCACCGACCTGCCCGCTCACCTGCGCGAGGATGGACTGCGCCATGCGCTGTTTGCCCGCCGCGATGTCGATGAGTAACAAGCGCGTGGTTTCCTCCGAACGTTGCAACTGCGGCGTGAGCGTCGCGTTCACATCGGTTACGGGTGCAAAAGCGGTAACGATCAACGACACCGGCGATTTCACGGTTTTGCTCGCGCCCGCGTCCGACCAAGTGGTTTTCATCGACAACGAATCTTTACCAACCGGAATCGAAATGCCCAATTCAGGACACAGCTCCATGCCCACGGCTTTGACCGTGTCGTACAGCTTCGCGTCTTCACCCGCCACACCACAAGCCGCCATCCAGTTGGCCGAGAGTTTGATTTGGCTGATTTTTTCAATCGGCGCAGCAGCGATATTGGTAATCGCTTCGGCAATCGCCATGCGTCCCGACGCAGGCGCATCCAGCACCGCCAGCGGCGTGCGCTCACCCATCGCCATCGCTTCACCGAGCGTACCCGCGTAGTCGCGCAGGGACACGGCGCAGTCGGCCACCGGGATCTGATACGGCCCGACCATCTGATCGCGCG
>CAZCYS010000176.1:0-2992 GCA_964502825.1 uncultured Hydromonas sp.
GAGCCAGAAATTTCAGGCCTATGAACCATGTTCATAGGCCTTTTTGCTTTTGCTATAATGCGCTCATTCTTTCTGAACAAGCCGCGCATAATGACCCTCACTTTCACACTCCGCTACGCCACCCAGTTTGGCGAACACATCTGCCTTCATCTCTCTCAAAATGGCGTGACACGCGTGATACCCATGCGGTTTGTGGATACGCAGAGTTGGCGCATTGAGTTAGACACGCCGATACACAATCTCGAATACCACTTCAGTATCCGCGATGATTCGGAGCAAACCTTGCGCGAGGAGTTTCATTCGCGAACGCTGACGTCTTTGCCCGTAGCGCATCAGACGACGCTGCATTTGATCGACGCATGGGATATGCCGAACTTTCCTGAGCATTTTTTGGTCAATAAAGTGCTGGAGAACACCCGCTCGGATGTAGCCGCGCTTGCGCCATCGAGCTTATCCAGCGCAACACATCTGTTCGAAATCAGAGTGCCGCTGTACGAGCGGCATCAGCAAGTATGTTTGCTGGGTGCTCATGAGGCTTTGGGCCATTGGGACACGGAGTGTTTCATTCCTTTGCAACAGGTCGCAGCGGGCGTGTGGCAAACGGCGCTGGATTTGAGCGCATTCAACGGTACGTTGGCGTATAAATATGGTATTTTTGATTCGCTCACGGGGCGATTTGTGTCCTTTGAAACAGGGGAAAATCGCTCCATTGTCATCAGTCATTCAGACGATGCACTGACCATCGTGCGTGATTTGGGTTATCGTTTTTTACCCGAACAATTGTGGCGCGCCGCCGGTGTAGCGATTCCGATATTTTCACTGCGCAGCCGCAATGCTTTGGGCAGCGGCGAGTTTGCGGATTTGAAATTACTGGGGGATTGGGCGAAAAGCGTCGGCCTGTCGCTGATTCAAGTGCTGCCGATCAATGACAGCTCGGTGAACTACTCTTGGGACGATCAATTTCCGTATTCGGCCATTTCGGTCTATGCGCTGCACCCGCAATACGTGTCGATACGCGATTTGCCGTATACGCTGACGACACAGGAGCAAACAGAATTTGTCGCGGAGCAAGCAGCACTCAATGCCTGCGAAACCATCGATTTTGAACGCATGATTTGGGTGAAGTGGCGCTTGCTGCGCTCGATTTTTACACGCCATCAAGCGCAGATGATGAGCGATGCGGCATTCGCACAGTTCATTGACGAACGCGCGTTTTGGCTCAAGCCGTATGCGGTGTTTTGCACGCTGCGCGATCAGTATGGCACGGTGGATTTCACGCATTGGGGCGCGGATGCGCACTACTCATCCGCACGCTGCGATGCCTTGTTTAACCCCGCTCACCCACAGTTTGACGAGGTGATGCTGCACTGTTTCGTGCAATATCATTTGCATTTACAACTGGTCTCAGCGGTGAATTATTTACATCAGCTTGGCGTGTCGCTCAAAGGCGATCTGCCGATTGGCGTGCGCCGTCACAGCGTCGATACATGGGTCGAGCCGCAGTGGTTCGGCATGGATTTTCAAGCAGGTGCGCCGCCGGATATGTTTTCGGATTTGGGGCAGAATTGGGAGCTACCAACGTACGAATGGGCACGCATGCGCGCCGATGACTACGGCTGGTGGCGTAAGCGCATGGCCGCGCTGTCGCAATATTTTGATGCCATGCGCATCGATCACGTCTTAGGCTTTTTCCGCATTTGGCGTATTTCGAGCGAGGCGACGCAAGGTTTATTGGGCTATTTTTATCCGGCCTTGGGCGTAACCACGACTGAGCTGGCCGAACGCGGCATAGAATTTGATCCGCAACGTGACTGCGCGCCGTATATCCGTCAGCAGTGGCTCGAAAGCTTGTTTGGTGCCGATACGGACGCGGTGATTGCACAGTATTTGCAGATCGAAACCAACGCGGCTGCAGATGTGGACGCACGGTATGCATTCAAAGCCGAATTCAATACGCAGCGCAAAATCGTTGACCACTTCAAAACGCAGCCCAACAGTACGGGCAATACCGAATTACAGTCCAAGCTGCTGTCACTGCATACCGAAGTATTGTTTATACGCGAGCAAACGGATGCGGGCGTCGTGTATCACCCGCGCTTTAACATTGACAAGACGCAGGCCTTTTTATCGCGCACGCAAGCGCAACGAGATCAGCTGTTCGCGCTGTATGTTGATTATTTCTTCGTGCGGCAAGAGGCGCTTTGGCGCGCCAGTGGCATGGAAAAACTACCTGCGCTGCAAAGCGCCACGGACATGCTGATTTGCGCCGAGGATTTGGGCTTGGTACCCGATTGCGTACCGCAGGTATTGGACGAATTGGGTATCGTTGCGCTGAAAATCCAACGCTCGCCCAAAGAACACATTCCATTTTACGATCCGAAAAACATCGGCTATATGAACGTCACCACCACCTCCAGCCACGACAGCAGTACCCTGCGGCAATGGTGGACGGAAAACCCAAGCCTGACGCAGCAATATTATGACCAGCAACTGCAACGAACGGGCGCGGCGCCGAGCGAATTGACGCCTGCGTTGGCCGAGCAAATCGTGCGCCAAAACCTGCAATCACCGGCAATGCTGACCATTTTCCCGCTGCAAGATTGGCTGGCAACCTCCGCGCAGCTGCGCCGAGCGAATGCCAATGCCGAACGCATCAACAACCCTGCCGATCCGGCGCAACGCTGGGCCTATCGCATGCATATTGAATTGGAAGAGTTACTCCAGGCCGACGAGTTCAACCAGGATGTGGCGCACTGGATTGCGCTATCGGAACGACAAGTTCCGTGAAAGAAGCGCGCGTTTAAACGCGCGCATTGATACTCGATATCGCTCAGCGCTCGGACCAAAACGCTTTCGCCAGAATCATGGCTTTGCGCCACTGACGACGCACAAAGCCGACACGCAAACGCCCAAGCCCACCCGATTCGGACAAACGCTCACGCTCTTTCAATAGCGTATTGAGCGTCGCCTCGCAGGTCGTATAGCCCTTCAG
>CAZCYS010000177.1:0-2989 GCA_964502825.1 uncultured Hydromonas sp.
AGAATACTTCGCCAATCTCAATTTAACGGCCTACCGCAGTGAACAAAGCATTGGTAGCATTAATTTCAAACTGGCACGCAAACGCAACTACAGCTATGTGGATGCAACCGAACTGGATGTGCAGCGCAAAGACTATCTCTATGCTCAATTGGGTTGGCTACATCGCTACTATTATCAAAACCAACAATACCACATTGGAGTGGATTATAAATTCGCTCTACCTGGTGAAAGTCAATCCATGGGATTTATCTATGGGCAACCGCAGTGGGATGGTAACTTCAATGTGTTGACACTCAATGCGGGTGCACGCATTCCATTTCAGTGGAACAAACAAATATGGCGCTATGCCACGACGTTCAAAATCCAAAAAGGCTCACGTCCTTTGCCTGATACAGAGTTATTCACGTTGGGCAGCCGTTACAACGTTCGCGGCACTGACGAACAATATGGACTATCCGCTGAAAACGGACTGTTGTGGCGCAATGAACTGAACTGGTTATACAAAAATGCGTTACAGCCCTATGCTGGCTTGGATTGGGGGATTACTCATGGAGCCTCCGCCTCTCCAGTCGGTAGAGCCTTGGCCGGTGCTGTATTGGGCATTCGAGGACAATACCGCAGTATCAACTACGACTTGGCAATGGGCTATCCCATCTACAAACCCACCTTATTCACCCAACGAGGCCCATCGGTAACGGGCAGTCTAAACTACACTTTCTAACCCCATTGTTTATAGAGGATTGACATGAATCAGAATATCTACCGTGTGGTCTATAACACCATTCGCTCTGCTTGGGTGGTTACCTCTGAGCACACCAAAGCCCATGGTAAAACCAAAAGCCAGCAATCAGGCAACGCACACCGATCCTTTGTATTAAAAACCGTTGGGTTGGCGATGATGGGGGCTTTTAGCAGCTACGCCTATGCCGATGGTACCTTTGTTGCTGATCCCGCCCAAACGGGAAATAAGCCTATTGTTGGTGTGGCCGGCAATGGCACGGCCATTATCAACATTGTTCCGCCCAATGCCGCAGGCGTATCCAAAAACCTATTCACAGACTACCAGGTACCGGAAAAAGGGGTAATCCTCAATAATAGCGGTGCAGGCAGTACCACACAACTGGGCGGCGCGATTGGTGGTAACCCCATGTTGGGCAATGCGGCGGCGTCCACCATCATCAATCAGGTGACGGGCGGCAAACTCACGACCATTGCGGGTAGTCACGAAGTTGCAGGCAAGTCGGCCAATCTGGTCATCGCCAATCCATGGGGCATTACAGTTAATGGCAGTCAGCCTGTTCGGTTTATTAATAGCCCTGAAGTGAGCTTGATTACCGGCTATCCGATCCTCAATGCGCAAGGAGCCCTTGATCGATATGATATTCATGGCGGCTGGTTGAATGTCAAAGGACAGGGGATTGATGCCAAAGGCAATAACCGCTTGAACCTGATGACCCGTGCGGCCAATATTGCGGGAGACATCCGAGCAGACGGCAAACAACTGAATGTGATTGTCGGTGCCAACCAAATCAAAGCCGATTTCAGCAACATCAACCCAATGATCAAAGAGACTCATCCGGTCTATGCCTTGGATGTCAGTGCCTTGGGCGGGATGTATGCAGGGCAAATGAATATTGTCGCCACAGAACAAGGTTTGGGCGTCAACAATAAAGGCTATATTGCCTTGTCTGAAAGTAGCGCTGGTGCCAACGCCAGCCTATCCATTGATGTCAATGGCAATTTGACCAATACCAAAGGGATCATCAGTGCCGGTGGCGGCAACAGCAAAGTACAAGAACGCTTCCAAGTCGCCAAGCCAGGTACGGGTAGTTTGAGTATCAGTACCAGCGGCGATCTGAGCAATCAAGGTGGCTTATTCATGGGGCGCAACATCAGCCTGAGTGCCGATGGCAATATTGATATGACCACGCTCACCAAAACCACTAAAACCGGTGATATGGCCAATAGCACCAAGACCGGCACGGCCACTCATAATGTGAGTTTGGATGGCTTGGCGACTGTGAACGCGTGGGGTGCGGATCGCACATCGACATACACACTGAGTTCCGGCGAAAAACTCAGCTACAGCACACCGGCTTTAAACATCGATGCAGGCAAAAAACTGAGCTTGACCGCCGCCGCCATTACCAGTCGCGGCAGTGCCCAGCTGTATGGAGCCGAAGGAATTGACCTTAATACGGTGGGTACACTTACCAGTAGTCGCAGTATTGTGCGTACCAAGGTAAAAACAGCAGATGAAGCATTATACGATAAGTACAAAGAAACCCAATCCGATATCCGCTCACTCAAAGAAGTGGAGATGGGTACAGCGATTAAGGCCACCAAAGATTTAAGCTTAATCTCCTCCGGCGATATCAATGCACGAGCTGCGACATTGGTGGCGGATCAGAATTTGGGCTTGTCGGGTAATATGATTAATTTGGACTCTGGACGGGCAATTACCGACAGTTATAAATCGGTATTCCATAAATATACGAAAGATCCTGTTGTGGGTAGCACGGTTACGACTGCAACAGACCAAACCCTGACAGTGACCCACGGCGACACCAGTTTGGGTACACAGCTGATCGGTAACAACGTCAATGTATTTGCCAGCAAAGGCATCACCACCAAAGGTAGCACCTTGTTCGCGCAAAACCGCGTGGATTTAAGCACGGTCACAGGGAACATCAATTTGGCGGCGAGTGCAGACAATTATCACGACAGCGATAAATACAAGCAAACCAAACTGGACTTTGACTGGTCATGGACGAATTTTATTAAATTTGGACAAACCAAGACCTCACAAGCCATTGTAGGAGACAAGTTTGGATATACCGGTACCACAGTGAGCAGTTTGGGCGATGTCAGCATCTCCGCCAAACAGGGCGGGATGACGGTTAGTAAAGGAACGATTGATGCACTCTCGGGTGATGTGGACATTACCGCTCGCAATATTCGGATCCAAGATCTGAACGAAACTGCCAAA
>CAZCYS010000178.1:0-2985 GCA_964502825.1 uncultured Hydromonas sp.
TTATACGTCGTTATAAAATCATGTCATGTGTCATATTGACGCATAAGTATAGTTAAGTTTCAAGTATGTCGGATGCCATCTACTACCATTACACAAGTGTCGCTGGGGGACATGGGATCATCGGATCCCGTCGAGTTTGGCTAACGGACTACCGATTCTTAAACGACAAGCGTGAGTTAAAACAGGGTTACACCCATTTCATTGCGGCTCTTCCAGAAAATCTGCGTGCATCATTTGAGCGTGCATTTCTTTGGCACGATCAGTTCAATCATCATTGTGTTCTGAGCTTATCACACTCTCCCAAGATACTAAGTCAATGGCGGGCTTATGCGGATGATGCGACTGGTCTTGCTTTGGGGTTTAGCGAGAAATTTCTTAATTTCGCAAAAATTCAGTTAGTCCCGTGCCAGTACGAATCGCAGGAATCATATGCACTGACTTTGGTTGAGAAGCACCTCCAACTTGTTGAAGCAACCCACCAAGCAAGGCAAAAATATATTTACGAGAATGAATTCATGACATGGATTCACGATCAACGACAGGGTTTTTACTCGCTTGTCGAAGACTTGATCGCTTTGAAGAATCCTGCTTTCGTCGAGGAACAAGAAGTTCGAGCCATTCGCTGCGTTGAGTACAAGGAAATATTAACTCGGGTATCTGGCCAGACTATCGTCCCATATGTCGAAGCGAATTTTTGGGAGGACGATGAACCCATCTCCTCTATGGCTGTGGTGATACCTGAAATCTGGCTAGGGCCAAAGTGCAACGAACTCAACATGACCGGCGTTCGGGCTATCAATATTGGAATGTGCAGAATCAATCGCTATGATTGCGGCTACGTCTAAGAAACTTAACATGGCGCTCAACCCGCTGCGCGATAAAGCCGCGCAGCACCAGTTAGCGCTACGTTAAGTGCCAAAAAATAACTCGTACTATCGGAACCGACTTACCCAAGGAGATAAGAAACTGGTTTTCTATGCGCGAATGATGACATCAATGACTGGCGTACTGCTGTAATGCAACAAACCGGCGGATTACAAAACCTTTCGTTTGAGCTTATTGGGCATGGATTGAGGAGCTGTATCAATGAGCTGATTATCCGCCAATAAAGAAGCCCGCAGAGTTGCGGGTTTTTTGCGTCTTTATCTATTAAATCCAAACAAACTCAGCTAAGATTGATTAAGTTACATGATTTTAATCAAATAGGAGACCTCATGCGCGCCATCGATTTGCTCAATACCGAATACGATTTCGTCATCATCGGCAGTGGTTTTGGCGGATCGGTCAGCGCCTTGCGTCTGTCCGAAAAGGGCTACAAGGTGCTGGTGGTCGAAAAAGGGCGCTGGTATCGGCCGGAAGATTTTCCTAAGACCAATTGGCAGATGAATCGCTGGCTATGGGTGCCCGCGCTCAAATGGACGGGCATTATGCGTTTGAGTTTTTTCCGTCATCTGAATATTTTGTCCGGTTCGGGCGTGGGTGGCGGTTCGCTGGTGTACGCCTGCACGCTGCCGATTCCCAAACCGGCGTTTTTTAAAACCGGCAGTTGGGCGGGATTGAATGACTGGGAAAACGTGCTGCCGCCGTTTTATGATACGGCGTATCGCATGCTCGGCGCGGAGGTGAATCCGAAGCTATGCGCGGGCGACGAAATGCTTCAGCGCGTCGCGCAAAAAATCAACCGCGAAGACGAATTTCACGCGACCAAGGTGTCGATTTTCTTCGCGCGCGAAGGGCAAAAACCTGGGCAAACCGTACCCGATCCGTATTTCGGCGGTGAAGGCCCCGATCGCGCGCCTTGTCTGCATTGCGGCGCGTGCATGACCGGCTGTCGGCACAATGCGAAAAACTCATTGGACAAAAATTATTTGTATTTGGCGCAAAAGCGTGGCGCGACGATTTTGGCGGAAACCTTGGTGCATGACGTGAAACCGATGGGAGAACACGGTGCGGAGGGTTACGAAATCCACGTGCGTGATTCGCGTGAATGGAGCTTGCCACGCGCGCTGTTTCGCCCCAAAACTCAGATCATCAAAACGCGTGGCGTGGTGTTTTCGGCGGGGGCTTTGGGCACCAGCAAGTTACTGCTCACTTTGAAGCATAAGCAGTCCATGCCTGCGTTGTCCGATCGCGTGGGTAAGGATGTTCGCAGCAACAACGAATGCCTGATTACGATTGCGACCGAAAAAACCGATACCGATTTCAGTCAAGGTATCGCGATTGGTTCGGTGCTGCACACCGACGAGCATAGTCATTTGGAGCCGGTGCGCTACGGTGCCGGTTCGGGCGCGTGGCGGGTGGCGCATGCGCCAATGGCCTATGGTGCGAACGTTTGGACGCGTTTGGGAAAAATGGTGCAGCAGTGGTTGAAACATCCGACAAAATATCTGCAAATCGCCTTTGCCAAAGACTGGGCAAAGCAAAGCCAAGTGATGCTGTTCATGCAGCATCTGGATTCGACCTTGCAGTTTAAACTCAATCGTTTTGGTTTTTTGAAAACGGAATTGGATGTGGGCGAGCGGCCGCAGGCTTATATTCCCCGCGCCGAAGAGTTGGCCAAGCTATACGCAGAGCAAATGGATGGCAAGGCCTACACGCTGTTCACCGAGCAATTATTCGATACCGCCTCGACCGCGCATGTGCTCGGCGGTGCGGTGATGGGCGCGGATGCGTCGCAGGGCGTGATTGATGCGCAGGGGCGGGTGTTTGGTTATGCAAACGCGTATGTGTGCGACGGCTCGATAATCTCGGCCAATCCAGGCGTAAATCCGTCGCTGTCGATTACCGCAATCAGCGAGTATGTGATGGCGCAAGTGCCGCCGAAAAATGAACTCAATGTTCGCTGATCGCGTCGCGCACCAATAATTGTTCAATCACTTTTTGCGGTGCGACGCCGTCTAAAATCGCACACACCCCTTGCGTGATCGGTGCGCGGACGTTGTGCTCATGTGCCAATGCGAGCATGGCGTGCGCACACAGTGCGCC
>CAZCYS010000179.1:0-2983 GCA_964502825.1 uncultured Hydromonas sp.
GCGCCGCTTTCGGCGGCGTTGAATAAGGTCGTGAGCAACAGCACCCGCGCAGGGACGAAGGTTTTGCATCAGCCGGCGTATATTTTGCACAGTTATCCGTTGTCGGAGACGAGTTTGGTGCTGGATGTGTTTACGCGAGGTCACGGGCGTTTGTTGATCGTGGCGAAGGGGGCGAAGCGTCCGTATACGCGCTGGCGGGCGAGTATTTTTCAGACGTTTCAAACTTTGTCCATCGGTTTTTCGGGCAAAGGTTCGGTGCGCACGCTGCTGGATGCGGAGTGGGTGGGGGGCATTCCGATGCTCGAAGGCGCGGCCTTGATTTCCGGTTATTATATGAATGAGTGTTTGCAGCGGGCGCTGGCGCAGGCGGATGTGCATGCGGGTTTGTTTGATGCGTATCAACGGGGCTTGGCGCAGTTGAGTTTGCAGGCGCATTCGCCGAGTGAGCAGGCGCAGGTGTTGCGTCAGTTTGAGTTGGCGTTGTTGAGTGAATTGGGTTTTGCGCCTGATTTCGATTCGGTTGATGTGGCGGAGCCAATGGCTTTGTATGATTTTGATGTGGCGGCGCATCGTTGGACGCGCTCTGGCGAGCAGAATATTCATCCGCAGATTCAGGTTTCGGGGCAAACGATTTTGGATTTGCGCGCGGGTGATTTTCAGGCGAGTCGCACGCAGAATGAGGCCAAGCAGTTGTTTCAGGCGATGTTGGCACAGTATGTGTTGGATCGGCCATTGTTAACGCGGCAGGTGGCGCGCGAGTTGCGGGCGTTGGCCGATGTGCCGGTGAAAACGCAGCGTGGGGGTGAAGCATGATTGTGGGCATTGGCACGGATTTGTTGCGCGTCTCGCGCATTCATGCGGCGTTTGAGGCGCGTGGTATGCGTTTTGCCCGACGTATTTTGGGCGAACGTGAGTGGGCGATTTTTGAGCGCCGATTTGAGCGTAACCGCGAGCGCGGTTTGCTGTTCCTCTCAACTCGTTTTGCGGCGAAAGAGGCGTTTTCCAAGGCGATTGGCTTGGGGCTACGCCAGCCGATGAGTTGGCGCGCTGTGGAGTTTGTCAATGCGCCGTCGGGCAAGCCGGAGGCGGTGCTCAATGAGCCGCTGAAATCATGGTGCGCCGAGCGCGGGCTGTCGTTCCACGTGAGCATGACCGATGAGGCGGATATGGTGTGTGCGTTTGTGGTGGCGGAAAAAATATAGGGGAAAACAATGGCGGAGCGCAATATGGCTTTGGGTCCGATGATCGTGGATTTGACGGGGTTGACCTTGACCGATGAGGATTGCCGTCGTCTGGCAAATCCGATGACTGGCGGCGTGATTTTGTTCGGGCGTAATTTTAAAAATCGCGCGCAGGTGACGAAATTGATTCGCGCCATTCGCGCCATTCGTCCGAACATCATCATCAGCGTGGATCATGAGGGTGGACGCGTGCAGCGTTTTAAAACCGATGGTTTTGCGCATTTGCCATCCATGCGCACGCTGGGCGAGCTGTATGCGAAAAATCCGCTGCGTGCGTTGAAAGTCGCCTCACAGGTGGGCTATGTATTGGCGGCGGAATTACGCGCGGTGGGCGTGGATTACAGCTATACGCCGGTGCTGGATTTGGATTATGGTGGCAGCACGGTGATTGGCGATCGGGCGTTTGCACCATCCGCCGAGGTGGTGGCGACGTTGGCAAAAGCCTTGTTGCATGGGATGCTGCGCGCGGGGATGGTCGGTTGTGGCAAACACTTCCCCGGACATGGCTTTGTGGTGGCAGATTCGCACGTCGATATGCCGGTGGATCGGCGCGGCCTAAAGCGGATTTTGGCCGACGATGCCGTGCCGTATGCGGCTTTGGCGCAGGATTTGGGCGCGGTGATGCCGGCGCATGTGATTTACCCGAAAGTAGAGGCTGCTCCAGCGGGATTTTCTAAAAAATGGCTGGGTATACTGCGCGAGCAGTTGCAGTTTCATGGTGCGATTGTCACCGATGATTTGAGCATGGCAGGTGCGGCGATGATTTACCCCGGTGTGGTACAACGGGTGCGTGCTGCGCTGGATGCGGGCTGCGATATGGCGATGGTGTGTAATCGTCCGAATGATCTGGATGTGGCGTTGAATGGTTTGCCGAAAGCCTATCTGCGTCGGGCGCAGAGTAAAGTAGCGGCCTCCAGAATCAATGGCCTGCGCGCGCGTGGTGTGGCGCTGGGCTGGAATGATTTGCAAAAAGACGCGGCGTATCAATCGGCGCGGCAGACAATCGCTCCGTATATTCGCAATGCGGATGGTCAGAATGGGCCGGCGCTTGCTGATCCGACGGAGATTATGCTGAAGAAACGTTGAAACGCGGAGTGATCGGATATGGATAAGGGGCGCATCATGCGCCCCTTATTTTCAGATGAATCAATATCAATACGGTGTGACTGTTCCCATCAAGTCTTTCAATTTCGGCGGACGTTGGTTCATCATCAGGTAGTACCAGATGGTGTTGGCCATGACGTTTTTCACGTAGCCGCGTGTCTCAGAAAATGGGATGGTTTCAGCAAACACCGCGCCATCGACATTCTGCGTCAAGCTGCGTTTCCACTGCGCCGGACGACCTGGGCCGGCGTTGTAACCGGCGGAGGCTAACGGCATGGAGCCACCGAATTGGTCACGGATTTGTCCCAAATAGGCGGTGCCAAGTTGGACGTTGGTATCGATATTGCCTAAATCGCTTAACTGGAAGTTGCTTAAACCTTGTTTGCGAGCCAGTATCCGCGCGGTCTCGGGGATGATTTGCATCAAGCCGTGCGCACTGGCGGAGGATTTGGCCAGTGTCACAAAGCGCGATTCCTGACGAATGATGCCATACGCCCATGCTGCGGGAATCCCTGCGTTGGCCGAATGACGCTGCAAGGTAGATAAATAGGGCGTCGGATAGCGCTGGTTGAAGTTGTATAGGGTTTTGGTGCGATCGGAGGTGTTGATCATGCGGTCAAGTAAACCCACGCGGCGAC
>CAZCYS010000180.1:0-2980 GCA_964502825.1 uncultured Hydromonas sp.
TCAGTGCCATCGCGCGGATTATGATCGGCTACGGCATGCGTCTGGCGCAGCCTGAGCTGATCGTGCGCGGCAGTGCCGTGGCGGATGAGGATGCACAGCAGGCGTATGAGTTGGGGCAGTATATGGCGGGTGCGGTGGCATTGGGCTTGTGATGTCAGGTGAGGGCATTGTCGCTGCGGTGCTCATGAAATGTACTGGTGAAAAACTCGGTATGATGTGGTTGAGGAGGCCGAGGTGGTATTGATCCTGTGATGCCGATTGTGCAGCGAAGGCGTATTCAACCAAAAAAGGAGGAGATATGCATAACACGAAACCACTGTGGATTTTCGGGATGGGCGCGTTGGTCGCGGGGTGTGCTTTCATGGCACCGGAAACCACGGCCAAACGATCGGCACAGGCGTATGTCCAGCCGCTGTTTGCTGCGGTTCAGTCATTTCATCGCGAGCAGGGACGTTATCCAAAGGATCAAACGGAGTTGAGCCAAAGTTCTTATGGCAAAGACTTGGTGTTTCGTAAACCCGGATATGCGTTGGTGGTTACCTATGAGTTGATTGATGCCAACACCTACAAGGTACACTATGACAACGGTACTTGCTACACGCGCTACATCAATGCGGCACTCACACATGCCCGATGCAATGTCTTTAAATGACAGCCTTATTCCGGCAGTGTTTGGGTTGATGGCAAAGGCAGATTGAATTGTTTGATCAGTTCTGCTTCGCGTTGCAGTATGCTGCTTTCTACTGCACGCACTTCTTGTATATAGGCGATGGCCGCCGGCGGCAAAGATCTGTTTTCCAAATAAACAAAACCATAGTTGGTTTGGATGGGAAAATCTGTTAGCGGTAGGATCACGACTTCACCAGAGCGCAGTTCTCGCTCCATAGCGGTGAGCGTGGACAAGGTAATGGCATTGCTGTTTTTTAGAAATCTGATCGCTTGCAAAGGTGTGCTGATTTCGACTTGAGGTATCAAATCGCCTGTTGCCGGATCAATCTCTCCTGCTTGACCCAGCGCTTTGGGCAGTCTTTTGGCGATTCGCGCAGGCAGACGAGGGGCAATCCAAGGAAACTCAAGCAATTGCTCAATGTGAATGCTTGTATGGTTCAGTAAAGGATGTTCGGGTCGGCAAAAGAAATAGCCGCCATGCTGACCTACTGCTTCTGTCACAAAATGATCGTATTGATTCAAACGGCTGATTTCGGTGATGCCGAGGTCTATGGTTTGGGCGTTTAGCAGATGAATGATGTCAAACCAGCCTGCCTCTCGCACCATCATGCGAATGCTTGGGTGCTTTTCGAGTAACCGAGCTGCGCTGGTACAGCCTGAAATCACGCTGGGGTACGGGCCGATGGCGACGCGCAGCGATCCGATATGATTACTCGCCAGCATGTTGATTTCTCGACGCAAATCGTCTTCTGCCGTTAGCCAAGATTTGCTTCGTTTGACCACCAGTTCACCAAACGCAGTTAATGCAACCGCACCGCGCTGGCGGTCCAATAAGGTCACGCCCAATTCGGCTTCGAGTGATTGGATGCTTTTGGTCAATGCCGGTTGGGAAATATGCAACGATTGAGCAGCCCGCCCAAAGTGCGCGTATTGGGCAAGTACCAGCAGATGTTGTAGACGGCGTTGTGTCAGCATGATAACCAATAGCTTATAGAAATTGAAATAATAATTCATTTTACTTTATATTTATGTATGGGTAAAGTCGCGAAACGTTGCATGGATGTTCGAGCGGCGGGATGGTTCAATTACTTATTTCAAAATATAGAACAGGAGATTTTCATGACTGATTCGACACAAGCACTCAAAAAAGAATTATCCAAATGGTGGTGGATACCGCTCGTGCAAGGTATTGCTGCTTTTTTATTGGCTGCCGCGTTGTGGGCCACACCGCTTAAAACTTTGGTGGCCATGACTTATTGGCTGGGTTTGTTCTGGATGTTTGACGGTGTACTCAATATTGTCCGCTCCTTTACCGGCAGTACAGGACAGAGCCGTGTATGGTTGTTTATAGCGGGTCTGATCGGCTTGGTCGCAGGTGCTTTACTGCTGATGCATCCTGCGCTGGCCAGTATGGTGTCTTTAAATCTGATCGTGGCATTGTTTGCGGTATCCATGCTGGTCAACGGTTTGATCTTGATCTTTTTTGGCCGTTATGCCAAAGGTAGTGACGATCGAAGCCGTTCGTGGGGCAGTTTTTTTATCGGCTTGCTCTATGTATTGGGTGGGGTGTTGCTGATGATGAATCCAAGTTTGACCGCAGTGACCTTGTTGTATGTATTTATGTTCTGGGCATTTTTTGTCGGCTGTAGCTTGATTTGGGCGGCATTTGAGCTGAAACGACTGGGTGACTGAGCATCATTTGACCCATGCGCTTACCTAAGCTTGAGTATTTATAAATATAAGCCGGATCATCGGTATTGCATCCAATACGATGAACAGCCTTTGATGAGCGATTAGGCACAGCAGGGTTAAAAACCATAGGATCATTTTATCGGTATGGGGCGCGAAAGATGAGCATATCTGATGTATTCATCGGATATCCTTATTGCGATTGCGCCCCATATCTATTGATTACGATGTCTTTTATCGGTATCGTTTGAATAATAGATAAAGGATATTGATATGGATTCTTTGCGACAACTCAGCTCGGGTCTGACCATTGCTTTTCGCACGCCTCAGGTGCGTATATTATTGGCGCTGACCTTTACACTCATCGGTGTGGCTTCGGTATTTTATTGGTGGGTGGAGGGGTGGAAGCTGATTGATGCGGTGTATTTTTCTGTGATCACGATTGCTACGGTGGGCTATGGCGATTTTTCTCCGCATACGACGCTGGGAAAATTGTTCACCATTGGTTACGTATTGTGTGGTTTGGGTCTGTTTTTTGCTACGGCAACAGCCGTGGCTGATAGCATCCTACAAAGTATTCACCAGCAACATAAGGACAATGAATGATGGTTGCGACGCCTTT
>CAZCYS010000181.1:0-2960 GCA_964502825.1 uncultured Hydromonas sp.
AAAGTGCACGCGCACCCGAGCAATCCGGGTTATTTGAGCATGCAGGATTTGGCCAAATACCGACCGAAAATCCGCACGGCAGTGTGTGGCAAATACCGCGATTACACGGTCTGCGGGCCGGCTGCGCCCAGTTCCGGCGGGGTTGCGGTGTTGCAAACATTGGGACAGCTCGAACGTTTCAATCTGAGCACCCTCAAACCCACATCGACGCAAGCCATCCATTATTTTTCCGAAAGCGGGCGACTGGCCTTTGCCGATCGCGGCAAATATTTGGCCGATCCTGATTTCGTCTCTGTACCCTCTAAAGGTTTGATTGATCCGAGCTATTTACAACGCCGCGCCGAGCTGATTCGTGCCGATCAGTCCTTGGGTACGGCGGTGGCGGGCAAGCCTGCCGGTGCGCCATTGGCTTTGTTAGAAACGCCGTCGCCTGAGCGCATTTCCACCTCGCACATTTCGATTGTCGATGCACAAGGTCGCGCCGTATCCATGACGACCTCGGTCGAAGACGCCTTTGGTGCACGCCAAATGGTCAACGGCTTTTTGCTCAACAACCAATTGACCGATTTTAATTTCTCACCGATGGACAAAGACGGCACATTGATCGCCAATCGTGTCCAGCCAAACAAACGCCCGCGTTCATCCATGGCGCCGGTATTGGTGTTTGACGAGTCAGGTAAAAGGCTACAAATGGTTGTCGGCTCGCCCGGCGGCTCGCGCATCATCGGTTACGTAGCGCAGACCTTGGTCAATCTGATTGACTGGAAAATGGATCCGCAAACAGCGGTGAATATGCCGCATTACGGCAGCCGCAACGGCCCGAAAACCGAAATTGAAAAAGGTACGGCGCTATCAGAACAAACCGGCGCATTAACGACCCTCGGGCATGAAGTGGTTGAGGCCGAAATGACCAGCGGTCTGGCCGCCATCGTCAAAATCCCGCAGGGCTACGCCGCAGGTGTGGATGCGCGGCGCGAAGGGGTGGCCAAAGGTGATTGAGCGTTTGGCTTAGGCTGTGTTCATGATTGGCGGCATCAATGAGCGAGGATGGCAACATCCTCGCTTTTTAGCGCATTTTGCCCAAGTACCGCGCCCACAACGCCGCACGTCCGTATCCAACTGCGAGTAGAATCGCGCTTTTAAGCTCATCACTCTTTCCTTATGCGCCACCATTCCTCTTCCTTGCCGCCCAATGAGTCCTCGAACAATCCGCGCCGTTCGGACTGGGACACCATTCGTTCACTCTGGCCGTATATTTGGGCGAGTAAATACCGCGTTTTGATCGCGCTGTCGGCGCTGATTTTGGCGAAACTGGCGAATCTGGCGATTCCGACCACACTCAAGCACATTGTCGATGCGATGACGCCGAACCCGACCGTGCAGGCGGTGTTGGTGGTGCCGGTGGCGTTATTACTGGCGTACGGAGCGCTGCGTGTGTCGCAAACGCTGTTCAATGAGTTGCGCGAGATTGTGTTTTTTCAGGTGGTGGAGAATGCGGCGCGCACGGTGTCGCTGAAGGTGTTTAATCAGTTGCACGCTCTGTCGTTGCGCTTTCATCTGTCGCGCCAAACCGGTGGTCTGACGCGTGACATCGAGCGCGGTAATCGCGGTATCCGCACGCTGATTGGCTTTTCGTTCATGACGATTGTGCCGACGCTGATCGAGGTGGTGATGGTGTTGGGCTTTTTGTGGGTGAAGTACGATGCGGTGTTCGTCGCGATCACGGCGGCGGCATTGGCGGGCTACATCGGTTTTACCGTGTGGATTACCGAGTGGCGCACGCAGTATCGCAAGCGTATGAATGAGATGGATTCGAAGGCAAATCAGAAGGCGATTGACTCACTGCTTAATTTTGAAACGGTGAAGTATTTTAACAATGAGTCGTTCGAGGCCAAACGCTACGATGAGGGTTTGAAACAGTTTCGCGTCGCGGCGATTGAGTCGCAAAATTCGCTGTCTTTGCTCAATCTCGGCCAGCAGATGATTATCTCGGTCGCATTGATTGCGATTCTCTGGTATGCCACACGCGACGTGGTGGCAGGGCGCGCGACCGTCGGCGATTTGGTGTTGATCAATACCTTGATGTTGCAGTTGTACGTGCCGCTGAATTTCCTCGGCGTGATGTACCGCGAGATCAAGCAGGCGCTGATTGATGTGGACAAAATGTTCACGCTGCTGGATGCGCCACACGAGATCACCGATGCGCCGAATGCGGCGGCGTTGCAGGTCTCCCACGGTCGCGTGGAGTTTCGCCATGTGGATTTTGCCTACAACGACAACCGGCCGATTTTGCACGACGTGAGTTTCACCATCGAGCCGAACACCACCACGGCGGTTGTGGGTAAAAGCGGCGCGGGTAAATCGACCCTGTCGCGCTTACTGTTTCGATTTTATGACGCGCAGAGCGGCGATATTTTGATTGATGGTCAATCGGTGCGCGCCGTGACGCAGGAAAGCCTGCGCCAAGCCATCGGTATCGTGCCGCAGGACACGGTGTTGTTCAACGACACACTGGGCTACAATATCCGCTATGGCCGCCCCGATGCGAGCGACGAGGAGGTGTTGGCGGCAGCGCAGGCCGCGCATTTGGATGGGTTTTTGGCACGCCTGCCCGAAGGTCTGGACACGCAAGTGGGTGAACGCGGGCTGAAAATCTCCGGCGGGGAAAAACAGCGCGTGGCGATTGCGCGCACTTTGTTGAAAAACACACCGATTTTGGTGTTTGACGAAGCGACCTCCGCGCTCGATACCCACGCCGAAAAAGCCATCCAGTCGGCGTTCGATGAAGCCGCACACAACCGCACCACGCTGATTGTCGCGCATCGACTCTCCACCATCGTGCACGCCGAGCAAATCCTCGTGATGGACGACGGACGCATCGTTGAGCGCGGCACACACGCGGAATTATTGGCGAAAAAGGGCGTTTACAGCGAGATGTGGGCGCAGCAGCAGCGCGAGCC
>CAZCYS010000182.1:0-2946 GCA_964502825.1 uncultured Hydromonas sp.
TTGGCCAGCAGTTGCGGATGCTCCTCTTCAATTTGCGTGAAGTTGTGTTTGACTTCGGCCAGTTGGCGCAGCAGATGACGCTGGGCAATCAGCAGATTGGCGTTGGGTAAAATCAATTCATGCGTCGCGGTGATGATGTCTTCGGCGTTGTTGCCGTCGTCGTCATCGGCCACGAGAATGGAGGGCGCGAGAATCACCGGTACTTGCGGATAATCGGCCATGATTTCAGCGATGACGCGTACGATTTGCACATCGGGCAAGACGCCGATTTTGATCGCGTGAACCACGGAGTCTTCAAGCAAGGTGCGCGCCTGATCGTCCACCCAGTCGGCGTCCAGCGGAATCACTGCTTCGAGTCGGCTGAAATCACCAGCCAGTAGGGTGGTAGCGACGGTGAACGCGCTGGCTTCTAAGCTGGCGCAGGTCAGCGCATCGGCGGCAATGCCCGCGCCACCGGTCGGATCGTGTGCATTAAAACTCAAAACGATGGGGTAACTCATGCGAAACCTTGATAAAATAAGGGTTGTCTTTTAGGTGAGCGCATGGGACTTGAAGTCTGCGATATGCGCCCCAGATGCTGTATTGTACCGTGCTACGATACGCTTGGGTATGTGTTGATTTAAATTTAAGGATGAGTATGAAAACGTGGATGTGTTTGGTGTGCGGCTGGGTTTATGATGAGGAACAAGGTTGGCCGGAGGATGGCATCGCGCCCGGTACAAAATGGGAGGATGTGCCGTCGGACTGGATCTGCCCGGAATGCGGCGTGGGCAAAGCGGATTTTGAAATGGTGGTGATCTAATCTGTTGTTTGCAATTGAATTAAAAAACCGGTAGTCATGAGCTACCGGTTTTTTTATCGCCTGCAGGGAGGCGTATTCAATGATGAATTTGCGCCAGCATCGCGCTGGTTTTGTCCAGCATATGGTGTTCCACCGCATTGAAAGCGCGCGCCAAGGCGAAGCCATAGGCATACGCGTCCGCGCTACCGTGGCTTTTGATGACCACGCCGCGTAGGCCGACCAGCGCGGCGCCGTTGTACGGGCGATTGTCCACGCGATGACGAAAACCATTGATCGCGGGCATGGCGAATAAGGCGGTCCATTTGCGCCACCATGATTTTTTGAACTCTTCGGTCATGTGTTCGCGCACCAATTTGCTCATGCCCTCGGAGGTTTTGAGCAAGGCATTGCCGACAAAACCATCGCACACAATCACGTCGGCGCCGCCGGTGAAAATCTGGTTGCCTTCGACATTGCCGATAAAGTTGATGGGCGTGTTTTTGAGTAACTCAAACGCCTGTTTGGTCGCCTCGTTGCCCTTCATTTCTTCGTGACCGATGTTGAGTAGACCGACGCGCGGATTGGTTGCATGCGCGTGCTCCATCGTTGCGGCGGCAAGCGATGAACCCATCAGGGCGAACTGCTGCAAATGCTCGGCGGTGCAATCCACATTCGCCCCCAAATCCAGCACCACCGTGCCGGTTCCTTCCAGATTCGGCATGATTGAGGCAATCGCCGGGCGGTCAATGCCATCCAATGTTTTGAGCACAAAGCGAGCAATGGCCATCAGCGCGCCGGTATTACCGGCGGAGACGACGGCGTGCGCACGGCCTTCTTTCACCAGATTGATCGCTACGCGCATGGAGGAGTCTTTTTTACGGCGCAGAGCCGATTCGACCGCCTCATGCATTTCCACCACTTCGGATGCATGCACGATTTGGCAGCGCTCGGATTCGGTGAGCTGATGTTGCGCGAGCGCAGAGCGAATCTGTGTTTGCTCACCGACCAGCAGCAAGCCCGCGTCGGGATGGGTGCGTAAAAATTCAGCGCAGGCAGGCAAGGTCACGGGCAATCCGTGATCGCCGCCCATGACATCTACGGCAATGATGGTTTTTTGCAGGCTCATATGGTGTGCTAAATAGTTGAAACCGTGAATTGCAAAGCGACTGTTTAATCCGATCGGATGGTCCGACTCAATTTAAACGACAAAAAGCTGGTAAATACCAGCCTTGCCATGTCGCTATTGCCGACGAGAATTCTTAATCGTTGCGCACAGATGCACATCGATTGACGCAAAATTATTCGTCGTTTTTAGTTTTAACTACTTTTTTGCCACGGTAAAAGCCGTTCGGGCTAACGTGGTGGCGCAAGTGTACTTCACCGGTTACCGGCTCGATCGCAGTTGCAGGACCTGTGATGAAGTCGTGCGAACGGTGCATGCCGCGTTTAGAAGGTGATTTTTTGTTTTGTTGAACAGCCATGATAAACTCCAGAAACTCCAAACAGAGAATGCGCGATTATATAGGAAAAATTCATCTTTGCCAAGTTGTATTACACTTTTGCGTGGTTTTTGAGGCAAATTGTTGAATTTATTGATTTTTCAGTGTGCGTAAAGCGTCAAACGGCGAGGCCTTTTCACCCGCTGACATCGGGAGGGTTTTATCGCATTGCTCATGCGCGATGACGATCGGCAGGCTCAGAATGATTTCATCCTCCATCAATGTGAACGTGTCAAAAGTTTTGCTGCCGACGATTTTTTCAATACCTGCGGTGCCTGCGGCAATCGCGTTGAGCTCCTCTTCCTCGTCGTCCAATTCGGCTTCGGTGTGAACCAATTCGAGAGAATTATCCACGTCTACCGCATACGCCATTTCCTCCAAACAGCGTTGGCAGCGCATCATCAGCGTGCCGGTGATGCGAATGTGCATGATGGGGTGCTTTTTCTCGTCCAATTCACCCGATAGCTCGTAATGCAGCGCACCGTCGTGGCGCGTCAAGTCGCTGGCCAAGCGGGTCAGCAGGTTGATGGGCAATTCGCCTTGCTTGCTGGCATGCTCTTTGCATAGGGCAAATACGTCGATTGTCCAGGGTGATGCGTGGGCTGTGCTCATAGTGTCTTTCGTAATGTTCGAGGGTGTGTCTGTGCGTAAATCCTGCGATAATAA
>CAZCYS010000183.1:0-2928 GCA_964502825.1 uncultured Hydromonas sp.
AGCATTGCCGCCGGTTTACCAATCGCCACCCTGTCTGCGTGGAGCCATCAGCATGAAAAAATCGTACGCACCATGCCAAATACGCCCGCCTTGGTCGCTCAAGGCATCACCGGCGTATTCGCACCTGCCATCAACGACACCGAGCGCAACTGGGTGAACGAGATTTTGCAATCCATCGGCCAAGTGGTTTGGCTCAACGAGGAGTCGCAAATCGACGCCATCACGGCGATTTCCGGCTCGGGCCCCGCGTATGTGTTCTACATGATGGAGCAATTAACGCAGGACGCACTGCAATTGGGCTTTGACCCGACCACAGCCAAACAATTGGTACAGGCCACCTTTGGCGGCGCCGTCGCATTGGCCGGTGAATCGACCGAGAGCATCGCGACCTTGCGCGAGCGCGTGACCAGCAAAGGCGGCACGACAGCGGCGGCTTTGGCTAAATTCGCCGAATGCGGCTTGGATCAGGCGATTCACGCAGGCGTTGCCGCATGCAAAGCCCGCGCCGAAGAATTGGCAAAAGAATTATCGGCATAACAACCATGGCAAAAAGTAAAAAAACCAAACCATTACCCATCGACAAAATCCTGCAACAGCAAGGCTTCGGCACGCGCGCCTACTGTCGCGCGCTGATCGAAACCGGTGACGTTTTAGTCAATGGCGAGGTCTGCGACGATCCTGACGAACTGTTCGATTTGGATGGTTTGAGTTGGCAAATCGACGGGCAAACGTGGCACTACCGTGAACATGTATACCTGCTGATGAACAAGCCGGCGAACTACGAATGCTCGCAAAAACCACAGCACCACATGAGCGTGCTGTCGCTACTGCCCATACAACTGCGTAATCGCGACGTACAATGCGTCGGGCGACTGGATGTGGACACCACGGGATTATTATTGATTTCAGATGACGGGCAATTCATTCACAAAAATACCTCGCCCAAGAAAAACGTGGATAAAGTCTACCACGCGACCTGCCGCCATCCATTGACCGATGAAATGCTCCATGCATTGACCACAGGGGTTTTACTGCACGACGAGAACGAAACGCTCAAAGCCGTTTCCGCGCGCGTATTGGACGCACAGCAGCCGAACGTATTGGAATTGGTGCTGCGCGAAGGCAAATACCATCAGGTCAAACGCATGGTCGCCGCGGCGGGTAACCGCGTGGACGAATTGCACCGCGTGCGCGTGGGTGAGTTTGAGTTGCCCAACGACTTGCCCATCGGCGAGTGGATTTATTTAGACTGAAACGGAGCCAAACCCGTTACGTTTCATCTGCCAAACACAACATATCAAACGGCACATCAAACGCATTGGGTAAAAAATCAATCTGCGCCCACGCATCAGCCACACCCACCGTAATCGGTAATTGCATGCCTTGCGCACGCCAGTTGGCCAATGTGCGGTCGTAAAAACCACCACCATAGCCCAAACGATAGCCCTGCGCATTAAAGCCGACGCATGGCGCGCACAATACGGCCAAATCATCAGGCTGCTCGCACAGTTCGTGTGCTTCGTACATCGGTTCCAAAATACCATACGCGCCGGTTTGCATCGAGGCCAATCCACGATACGGCGCGAATTTCAGCGGTGCTTTGGGCTGCTGCACAATCGGCAAATACACGCGACCGCCGCGCGCACGCCATTCATCCATCAACGCTTGCAGATCAATCTCCGCTCGAAACGCCCAATACAGCGCAATCGCGGCATTCGGCTCAACGCACTCGGTCAACCACGCCCACAACTCCCGCGTTAATTGCTGCGCGCGTCGTTGCCGCTGCTCGGGCGTCAGTGCCATGCGCTGCGCCAAGAGCGTACGGCGCAACGCCGCCTTATTTTCGCCGAGATTGTGTGTTTCAATACCGCTTTGTGCGGTCAAGTGGCAGACCTTGCCACTTTTTATCGGTACAATAGCCATACATTTTAATTATCGTTCAATCATTCCGCGCGTGAGCGACGGACTATTTGGGAGCATACATGTCGAGTTTAAACCAAATTCGCACAGGTGCGGTTGCTTTTACCGTATCGGCCATCCTCAGCAGCGCCACGATGACAGCGCTGGCGCAAGAATCCACGCCCGTGGGCAACACCAGCGCTTACGGCTCGTTGACCTTTGGCCCGAATTCGCAAGACGAAACGTTTAAACAACTGCGCATCGCCTCGTTGCGCAATGACGCGCCGCGCGCCGCGCAATTGGCCGACCAACTGTCCGGCTACCCGCTGGTATCTTACGTCGAATACTACCGTCTCAAACCACAGTTGTACAACAAAGACGGCACCGGCAATGTGAATGCGCCCGACGATCAAATCCGCGCGTTTATCCAGCGCTACGAAGGCCAAGCATTGGCCGACCGCATGCGCAACGACTATTTACATGTATTGGGCGCGCGTCGCGATTGGGACAGTTTTAACCGCTACTATGCCCAATACGAAGTCAAAGACGACACCGCCGTTGAATGCTTTTATCAGCAAGGCAAACTCGATCGCGGCCTGAGCGCCAGCACCATCGCCAGCACGCTCAAACCTCTGCTGAACGACAGCCGCGCTGCCAACAGCAAAGCCTGCCAACAATTAACCGAGTCGCTTGCCGGCCGCGGTTTATCCGAAGAGGACACCAACTACTTCACCGCCCTGTCCGCATACAACAGCAGCGCGCAAGGCTCACGTTTGGCCGGTTACAGCAAAAACGCCGGTTCTGCGGCACGCATGGCCAGCCTGATTAACCAAGCGAACAACGACAGCACCGGTGCACTCGCGGGCACGGTAAACAACGCCAGCTCCGGCATGTCGCCGCAGCAAGGCGCCTTGACCCAAGCCTACTACGGCTACAGTCAAATTCGCCGCGCCAGCTCCGGAGCCGCATCGTTTTATCGCAACGCCTATCAGCAATACCCGAAATTGCAATTGCCCGATGATGTACTCG
>CAZCYS010000184.1:0-2927 GCA_964502825.1 uncultured Hydromonas sp.
CAGCATGGCACTTGGCGCGGATGCTGCTCCGCCCGCCCCATGAAGGAGAATACCGGTACAGGGTCTAAGTCGCCGGGCTGCTCGGTGATACGCGCAAAGTCAATCGTGCGACCGTCAATGCGCGGCGGCGTGCCGGTTTTGAGTCTGCCCTGCCCCAAGTTTAACTCTTTCAAACGTTCGGATAGTTTGACCGAAGCGGGATCGCCTGCGCGGCCACCTTGGGTATTTTGTAATCCGACATGGATTTTACCGCCTAGGAATGTGCCAGCGGTCAGCACCACGCAGGTGGCGTTGAACTGAATCCCGAGTTCGGTCAGGACGCCGCTGACGCGATCGCCATTAACCACCAAATCAGCGGCGGCTTGCTGGAATAAGTCTAAATTGGGCTGATTTTCCAAGGCGGTACGCACTGCTTGTTTGTACAGTAGGCGATCCGCTTGCGCGCGCGTGGCGCGTACGGCGGGGCCTTTGCTCGAATTTAGGATGCGAAATTGAATGCCGCCCAGATCGGTGGCGCGCGCCATCAGGCCGCCGAGCGCATCGATTTCCTTGACTAAGTGCCCTTTTCCAATGCCGCCAATGGAGGGATTGCAGCTCATCTGCCCCAGTGTTTCTATGTTGTGGGTGAGCAATAAGGTTTGACAGCCGATGCGCGCAGCCGCCAGTGCGGCTTCGGTGCCTGCGTGGCCGCCGCCGATGACGATGACATCATAATGTTTGGAAAAAATCATTTTGTTCAATGCGTTATTTGTTTTTGAGATGATATTATAACGCAGAACGATTTTTACCCGATTGATGTTTCACGTGAAACATCGGGTTTTAGATGAATGAGTGGGTTTTTTGTCGATTGTTTCACGTGGAACAATCGGCGGAAATGTTTAACTGATGAATGGTAAAACCGTGTCGTAGGCAAATTTGCTGATAATCACACATAAAACCACGATCAATATTTTTCGGATGAGCGGTGAACCGTAGCGCGTCACCACATGCGTACCGACCAAGGCGCCTAAAATATTCGCTGCGCCCATCGCCAAACCGATACCCCACAGCAAATAACCATGTGGCACAAAGAATGCAAGCGCGGCAAAATTGGTTGATAAGTTCACCACTTTGGAATGTGCGGTTGCGCTCAGGAAATCAAAGCCGAACCATTTGACAAACGCAAAAGCCAACAACGATCCCGTGCCCGGACCAAAAAAGCCATCATAAAAGCCTATGGTAGCCCCTAGGGCCAAACCGGCGAATATTTCGTGCTTTTGTGAAAATTTTGGCTCATGCACATGACCCATATCTTTTTTGTGAAAGGTGTAGATCACCATCAAAATCATCAACACCAACATAATGGGGCGCAAATATTCCTTTGGCAAATACGGAATGGTTTTTGCGCCGAGATAGGAAAAGATCAATGCCATGACTACTGCGCCGAACAACATCTGCCAGCGCAGGCGGACATGTCGCGCGTAACGCCATGTGGCCACCGAGGTGCCGGAAAAACTTGCGAGCTTATTGGTGCCGTGCAAGATGGTGGGTGCTTGATTCGGGTAGATCGAGAAAATCCCCGGTAATTGAATCAATCCGCCGCCGCCAACCGCTGAATCAATCAGTCCCGCCAAAAAAGCCAGTGGCAACAGCAGAAACAATTCGGGCGAGAGTAATTGTTGAGCAATGTCTGGCATGAGCGATTGTTGAGTGAATTAGTGAACGGGGCTTTTGAGTAAATCAAAACCGGATTGCACCACGGTCAATGGTGCAGCGGTTGCGCCCGCTTGTGCGAGCAACAGTTGCGCATAAATCCGTGCTTTGTGCGCCGGTAAATCATGACTCATGACCGCGCCCATTTTGAGCAGCGACTGTCCTCCGCCGATGTAACCGTAGACCGGTTCGGTCTCGCCCAGTGGCGAGCGTGAAGCGATGATGACCGCAATGCCCTGCGTCAATGCGCGCTCAATCGCCGCGCTGATGCTCGGATTGACATTGCCTGCGCCGAGCGCTTGCACGACAATGGCGGCAGAGCCAGATTGGATGCATACATCGATAAACAATGAGTCACAAGCAATGTGAGCGCTTACTATATCAACCCTCGGCAGTTCTATGGGCTGGCTGTAAAAAGCGGATGATGGCTCGCTGAGTGCAATGCTGGGCAGTGCTCGGGCAGCCGAGCTGTGAAAGAGTACGGTACGCGCGTTGTCGGTGTGGCTGCTGCGAACTTCACCTAAAGTCGCGTGCTCCAAAGAGCCGAATGCATCGGTGCGTGTGGTGTGTAGTTTGCGCACATGACGTGCGGTGTGGATGCGGCCATACATACAAACCATCGCGCCACGACCACGCGCGGCGGCGTCTTGCGCGACGAGTACCGCGTTCAATAAATTGTCCGCCCCGTCGCCGTCGGCTTCGTCCGCGCTGCGCATGGCGCCGGTGAGTACGATCGGTTTGTCGTGCAATTGTTCGTTGCTCAATGAGGCATCCAGGAAAAAGGCGGTTTCTTCCAGCGTGTCCGTGCCCTGTACCACCACCACGCCGCAGATGGTGTCATCGGCGCAGGCGGTGATGATGGCTTGGCGCAATTGCAGCCAATGCTCGGTGGTGAGGTGGGCCGAGGCGACATTGCTCAACTGGTGTGTACTCAGCGCGGCAGCGTGCGCCAATGCCGGAATGGCGGCGATCAGTTCGTCTCCGCTGTTGGCGGGCACCAATTGCCCGTGTGCGTTGGTACGCATGGCGATGGTGCCGCCGGTGAAGATGATGTGGACGCGATTTTGGCTCATGGTGTTGGTTTATTTGCTGGGCGTTACCACTTTTTTCTTCGGATCAACGCCCTTGGCGGCATTGCTGCCTGCGGTGGGGGCGGTTTTTGTGCTTGCTTTCGGTGTGGCCGTAGCGGCAGGTTTGACCGCGGTTTTGCTGGTCGGAGTGCTGGCCTTGGTGTT
>CAZCYS010000185.1:0-2902 GCA_964502825.1 uncultured Hydromonas sp.
TGCTTGTGCGCGTCACGCAGGGCGGTGCGCAGACCTTCCTCGATCACCGGATGGTAAAACGGCATGTCGAGCATGTGCTGGATGGTCATTTTTTGCTGATGCGCCCATGCGAGCAGGTGCGCGATGTGTTCCGCCGCAGGGCCGACCATTTCCGCTCCTAAAAATAAACCTGTGCCTTGCTGGGCATACACGCGGAGGTGGCCTTTGTTTTTCAACATCACGCGGCTGCGCCCTTGGTTGCGGAAGGATACCTCGCCGATCAGAACTTCATTCGGGAGGTCAAATTGTGCTGCCAGTTGCGCAAAACGCGTGCCGACCACGGCAATTTGCGGATCGCTGAACACCACGGCGATCGGGCTGCGGCGCAAGCCCGGCTCTATGTTAGGAAAGCCGCCCGCATTATGACCGGCGATGCGCGCTTGGTCGCTCGCTTCGTGCAGCAGGGGCAATTGATTAGAGGCGTCACCGGCGATAAAAATGTGCGGGATGCTGGTTTGCATGGTCAACGGATCGGCTTTGGGTACGCCACGCTCCATTTCAATGTTTAAATGTTCCAGACCGATGTTGTCCGTGTTCGGCGTGCGTCCTGTCGCGGCCAGTAGGTAATCCGCCGTGATTTGGTGACTTTGATCATTCTCCTCGAACTGCACCACCACTTGCCCCTGTTCGTCCAAATCTACATGGGTTTTCGTGTTCAAATGCAGGTTCAATTCTTCGTGAAAAATGGTTTTGGCTTCGGCCAATACCACGGGATCGGTGATGCCGCCCAAATTGCCGCTGCGACCAAAAATATCCACCTGTACACCCAGTCGCGCGAGTGCTTGCCCCAGTTCCAAGCCGATGATGCCTTGTCCAAACACCGCTACCCGTTTGGGCAAAGTGTTCCAGTCAAAGACATCGTCGTTGACAATCAATTTGTCGCCCAGCGCCTGCCATTCGGGCAGGATGTGCGGGCGTGAACCGGTAGCGATCACGATGCGCTTGGCGTGGATGCGCGTGTGTTCGTCCACTTGGATGGTGTGCGCGTCAATGAATTGGGCAGTCCCCATGATGCGTTTGTCCGCCGGCCATTCCTCAACATCGCTCACGACAAAACCGACAAAGCGGTCGCGCTCGGATTTCACACGGCTCATGACTTCTGTACCGTCAATGCGAACCGCACCCTCAATATGTACGCCAAACGGTGCGGTGTGCTGCGCCTGATGCGCGGCTTCAGCCGCAGCAATCAGTAGTTTTGACGGCATACAGCCGACGCGCGCGCAAGTCGTGCCAAAGGCGTGGTTTTCAATTAAATACACATTCTCTGTATGGGCGCGTGCGGCGCGATACGCGCCCATTCCCGCCGTTCCGCCACCTAAAATCACCACTTCTGCATGGATTGTTTTCATACGAACTCCCTCATTTTTATTGATATCAATCGTGTTTAGTTGGTTTCATCATACAGACCTTGTCAAGAGGGAATGTGGAGTCAAGCGCATCAAATGCCCGCAATAAGCATCCGGCCATGTGTGCTAAAATGCCCGCCTCATTTGAAACAGGCTCAACAGGGAATTAACCCGGCCTTCCTCTTGCTAAGGACGATGACATGAAAACCGAACTATTACTTCCAGCGGGTACGCTGGACAAGATGCGTGCCGCCTATGATTTTGGCGCCGACGCCGTATATGCGGGGCAACCACGCTATTCGCTGCGCGCGCGCAACAATGAATTCAAGCTCGATGCACTGAAAACGGGTATCGCTGAGGCGCACGCACGCGGCAAAAAATTCTACGTCGCTTCCAATCTGCTGCCGCACAACAGCAAAATCAAAACCTATATGGCCGACATTGAGCCGGTGATCGCCATGAAGCCCGACGCGTTGATTATGGCCGATCCGGGTTTGATCATGATGGTGCGCGAAAAGTGGCCGGAGCAGGCGATTCACCTGTCCGTTCAGGCCAATACGGTCAATTACGCGGCCGTGAAATTTTGGCAAAAAATGGGCGTGTCGCGCATCATTTTGTCGCGCGAATTGTCGATCGATGAAATCGCCGAAATTCGCCAAGAATGCCCCGATATGGAGCTGGAAGTGTTTGTGCACGGCGCACTGTGCATTGCCTATTCAGGGCGTTGCCTGCTATCCGGTTACTTCAACCACCGCGACCCGAATCAAGGCACCTGCACCAATTCATGTCGCTGGGACTACAAAATGCACGACACCGCCGACACCGACGCGGGCGATGTGCAGAAAATCAATTTTGACGTGCAACAAGCGTGGGATGAAGCCAATGACAGCTTCTCCTCCACCGAAATCAAACGCCATCCGCTCGCCAATAAAGTCTATCTGATCGAAGAGGCCACGCGCGTCGGCGAAATGATGCCGATTATGGAGGACGAACACGGCACCTACATCATGAACTCAAAAGATTTGCGCGCGGTACAACACGTCGAAAAATTGATCAAGATCGGCGTGGATTCGCTCAAAATCGAAGGCCGCACCAAATCTTTGTACTACGTCGCACGCACGGCGCAGACCTACCGTCGCGCGATTGACGATGCGCTCGCCGGTCGTCCGTTCAACCCCGAGCTATACGCGGAACTCGAAGGGCTGGCCAATCGCGGCTACACCGATGGTTTCCTTGAGCGTCACCAATCGCACGAGATGCAAAACTACGTTAGCGGCTATTCCAGCGCGAAAACCAGCCAATACGTCGGCGATGTCATGAGCGTAGACGCCGATGGCTGGGCAACCATTGACGTGAAAAATAAATTCCGCGTGGGCGATACGCTCGAAATCATCCATCCGTCGGGCAATCAAATCGTGACCTTGGGCGAAATGCGCAAAGAAGGCATTGCGGTACAGGAAGCCGCCGGAGGCGGACACATTGTCGCGATTCCGAATATGCAAGGCAAAGACAAAGCG
>CAZCYS010000186.1:0-2893 GCA_964502825.1 uncultured Hydromonas sp.
TTGAAGGAAACTGAATTTAGGTTTAATCACCGTAAGACTGATTTATATAAAGTCATTCTTAAATTACTTCGTGATCAACCTTTGTAGCATTCTGCTTCCTAAGACCCAACGGAATATTGGACGGTGGATGCGCCGAAATGCGCCCTTCTTTGGAATAACGTCCGCGACGCGAGCCGAGCAGCAGCACCGCGACCAAGCCCATCCAGCCGCCGACCGTATGCACCACGACCGAACCGGCAAAATCCTTGAACTCCTCGCCAAACCATGCCTTGAACACGCCCTGCACACCCAGATTGCCGTGCCACACCATACCCTCAAAAATCGGGTAAATCAGTCCGACCAGCAAGGAAGTTGCGATCACCTGCGGCAAAAATTTCGCCCGCTCGGCAATCCCGCCGGAAATAATCGCCGGAATCGCCGCCGCAAACGTGAGCAAGAAGAAAAAGCGCACCAGTTCAACGCCATTATTCTGCACCATGGTCTGCGCACTGCCGAAAAAATGCTCGCCATACGCAATGCCAAAGCCAACCAAAAAATACGCCAAGGTCGACACGCAAAAATCCACCAAGATTTTCACCAGCGCATTCACCTGATTTTTACGGCGCACCGTGCCCAGCTCCAAAAAGGCAAAACCGGCGTGCATCGCCAGCACCATCACCGCACCGATGAGCAAAAACATGACATCAACACCGCTTTGCAACTGTAAAAATTGGCTAATACTCACCGCTTGATTCGATGACTCCACCGCACGCTCCTTATACAAACATACAATCCGCACCTCGCAACCGCGAGATTCCCATAAACGTGCGCATGGTAAATTTATGTTGGTGCATCCAACAGCCCAAAATGACACAAAAGAGCGTCCAAGTCGGTGCAACGCTTCAATTTTGCTATATTTTGGTGCAAAAATATTCGTTGCGTCAGGATAAGAAGCCATTCCAGTGCAAACCCACATTGTCTGCACCGAAACAAAGCAAGCCGAGGAATGTATAATGAGCCATCATTCAACCAAGGAAAACCCATGCTACTGAGTAATTTAGAAACCCTGCCCGAATACCGCGTCATCAAACATCTGGGGCTGGTGCAAGGCTCCACCGTGCGCAGTAAACACGCGGGACGCGACCTCATGGCCAGCGTGAAAAACGTGTTCGGCGGCGAATTGCGCGGCTACACCGAGTTGCTCGAAGAGTCGCGTAAAGAAGCTATTGAGCGGATGCAGGAACAGGCGCGCCAACTCGGCGCCAATGCCATTTTAAACATTCGTTTCTCCACCTCGGCGATCACCGCCGGCGCAGCCGAGATTTTCGCCTACGGCAGCGCCGTGGTAGTTGAACCGCTCAGTTAAGCCCTCAGTTAAGCCAATTGATATGGACGCACTCATTAAACTCATTATCTTTGTCAGCATGATGCTGCTCGGCTTTTTCTTTGGCCGACGCGCCGAGCGCAAACATTACCAGAGCATTTTGGCGCGGGAAGAAGCCCTGCGCCACATCCTGCTCACCAGTGTGAAAGAGCCGCCCGCCGAACTGCAAAACGCACAGTTGGTGATGGGCAGTGTCGTGGTCGCATCGGATTATTTCAAACAATTCGTCGCGTGGCTGCGCAGCCTGTTTGGCGGACACGTCGCCTCATTTGAAAGCCTGCTCGATCGCGCGCGGCGCGAAGCGGTTTTGCGCATGAAAGAAAACGCCCAAAAGCAAGGTGCGAACATCATCTGCAACGTCAAATTCACCACCGCCTCGATCAACAAAGACGCCTCCAGCTCCTCAACCGTAGAAGCCATGGCATTCGGTACGGCAGGCTATTTGCCACCGTCCGAAACGCCAGCAACAGACCGCGCCACCGCCACTGCCTAATAAACAACACCGATACCATGCAGATTGAAAATCCCAAGCTCGACGAGCGACACAACCCCAATATCACGCACGAGCCGGCCTCACGCGAACTGTGGCGACTGCTGGTACAAGTTGGCTTGCTTTTGCTCATTCTGTTTGGCCTCGCGCGTGCGCTGGCGTGGGGCATCGGCCAATATTTACCGTATGCCTATGAACAACGCTACCTCGCGCCGCTGGCGCAGGCTTTGCTCGAAGGCACGCACACGGACGACAAACTACAAGGTCTGGCCGACCAACTGGCGCGCAACATGAATCTACCCGACGGGATGCAGGTCAAAGTCCACGTCAGTCCCGAGCCGGACGTAAACGCATTCGCCACCTTCGGCGGCAATATCGTCGTCATGCAAGGTCTGCTCGAAAAAGCCCCGACCGAGCAGGCACTGAGCATGGTATTGGCGCATGAAATGGCGCATTTGCAGCACCGCGATTCACTCAAGGCTGTCAGCCAAACCGCAATGCTTCAGCTCGCCCGCGCTGCGATTTTCGGCCAACAAAGCGCGATCGACCAAAGCCTCATGCTCGGTATGCTCTCCTACAGCCGCGAGCAAGAAACTGCCGCCGACGAAACCGCGCTCGGCACGCTACACGCGCACTACGGCACGGTCGCGGGCGGCATCGAGATGTACCAGCTTTTGGCGGACGAAGAGAGTAGCCACAGCACACGCCGCTGGCTACCGCAATGGCTCGCCACCCACCCCGATACCGCACAACGCCAAACCCATCTGCGCCAATACGCCCAAAGCAAGGGCTATCCGACCGAAGGCAAAACCACGCCGAATCCGTGGTTCAAGGCCAAGACGCCCCAACCATAAACCACCGCATGAATCGCGTTTCACGACCTGCCGCTACGCTGTGGCACAAATACCTATTGATTGCCGGGCTGTATCTCGCGCAAGGATTGCCCGGCGGTCTGATCGCCTACACCCTACCCGTGCTGATGCGCGAGCAAGGCGCGGCACAAATCTGGATTTCCGCATTTAGCCTGATCGGTATTCCGT
>CAZCYS010000187.1:0-2879 GCA_964502825.1 uncultured Hydromonas sp.
GTGCGCGTACCTCGTCACGCGACAACTTTTGACCCAACGTCACAGAAATATTCGGATGATCCAGCATCGCCTGCACAATGTGGGTGTAACCATGCTCCGGCATCCCCTGGAAACGGTGATTGAAATAGTTATCATCGTAGTTAAAACGCAAAGGCAGTCGTTGCAAAATACTGGCGGGTAAATTTTTCGGATCCGTACCCCATTGTTTCAGCGTATACCCTTTGAAAAACGCTTCGTATAACTCTTTACCCACGAATTTCAATGCCTGCTCTTCAAACGACTTTGGCTCCTCAATGCTGTTGTCCGCCTTCTCCTGAATCAGCGCGCGCGCCTCCTCGGGGCGCAAAGCCACATCGAAAAATTGATTGATGGTGTGCAAGTTCACCGGCAAAGAATACACTTTACCTTTAACTACCGTTTTCACGCGATTCACATACGGCATAAAGCGATCAAAGCGCTGCACATATTCCCACACGCGCTCATTATCCGTATGAAAAATATGCGGACCGTATACATGCACCATCACATTCGTTGACGCATCACGCTCGGTGTGGCAGTTGCCCGCCACATGCGTGCGCGCATCGACCACCTCGACAAATAGCCCCGCTTCGGCCAGCTCACGCGCAATCACTGCCCCTGAAAATCCTGCGCCGATGACTAATATCTTTTTCATTGTTTTGGATTCCGCCAATGAGTTGAGTTACCCGCTCAAGTTGGAAAGGGAGCGCAATTTCGCATAATAGCCTTCTTGCTGCATCAGCTGAGCGTGAGTCCCTTGCTCAATAATGTGTCCTGCATCCATCACCACAATCCTATCCGCTTGTTCAATAGTAGTCAGGCGATGCGCAACGATAATACTGGTTCTACCATACATTAATCGCTCCAAGGCCTGCTGAACCAATCTTTCCGACTCATTATCCAAAGCACTTGTCGCCTCATCTAATAATAAAATAGGTGCATTTTTCAAAATGGCTCGCGCAATAGAAACACGTTGACGTTGCCCTCCTGACAGTTGATTGCCATTTGGTCCAATGCGCAAGTTCCACCCCTCTGCTGAATGTGCAATCAAATCCCATAAATTAGCCGCTCTCAAAGCTGCTTCAACTTCAGCATCAGCAGCATTTGGTCGTCCATAGACAACATTTTTATACAAAGTATCATCAAATAAGAAAACATCCTGAGAAACTAAAGCGAACTGTTGACGCAAACTTTCCAAACGTACATCCGCAATATTAACCCCATCAAGTAGGATGCTCCCCGAATTGGGATGTACAAAACGTGTCAATAAATTAACAGCCGTCGTTTTGCCACTACCGGATCGCCCAACCAATGCGACCTTCTCTCCCGAATGGATTTCCAAATTAAAATGATCGAGAGCCTTTAATGCTTGATCTTGATATTGCACGGTAACATCACGAAAACTCAAGGCTCCTTTAACTTGTTCCAAAGTTATAGTGCCCTCATCAACTTCATTCGGCGTATCCAAAAAATCACATACGGCATCCGAAGCAATGAACATTGCTTGCATAGGAATACTAATATTAGATAAATTTTTAATTGGACTTATCATTTGCAACATAGCAACGATAAAAGCCATAAATTCACCGATTGTTGTATAACCTGTTTGGCTTTGCCACAATGCAATGCAGATTACAATAGCCAATGCAAAGGAGGCAATGACTTCACTAAAAGGAGAGCGAGCAGCAGATGCTTGGTTCATTTTTTTAGTCAAGCGAACAATGCGGTCATTCACAAACTGAAATCGCTCAGCTGCACTATCATACCCACCAAACAGCTTAACAACCCGATGACCTTGATGGATTTCATTAATCACATTGGTCATATCTGCAATACCGACTTGAGCGCCCTGTAATATTTTTTTCAGTCGATCTCGATAGTATCGTGATAACCATGAAAGAACTGGAAACATAACCAGAACCACTAAACTTAACTGCCAATTCAGGTAAAGCAATACGCCGACCAAACCCAGCACAATTAAAGTATCACGAGTCAGGGTAATAAACACATTACTGGCATTATTGATCGCAGTATCCGCATAAACCAGAAAACGACTGGACATTCCCCCTGAACTTTCCTCTTGCTGATACTTTGAGGATAAGCTCAACATTTTCCTAAACATGTCTCGACGCAAATGACTGACCGCTACCGCACTTACCCAAGAAAGTAAATATGCACTTACATAACGTCCAGCACCTCGCACAAGAACCAGAAACATAAAGAATAGGGGTACTATCCAAACTTTGTTTTCAGTTCCCCAAATCAGATAATTTACACGATCTTTCAAATGCGAAATGCTATTTAACCAGCCTTCCGCTCCTTGTGCCATCGGCGCTTGCTGCGGAGGAGCGAATCCCATATTGACCAACGGTGCGATAAACGCAGCTAAATAACTTTCCGTTGCTGCAACAAATATAATTGCGATCAAGGCCAAAACAATACGAGACTTAAATGGGCGAATATAATCCATCAATCGCATAAAGCTTTTTGCATCAGCTTTAGAAAAAAGGCCGAAGGTAAGTTTTTCAATCATAGCAATCCAGTTGAATTATTTAATATTTTGAAGAAATAGCCCATATGACACGACTGACTTCATTCTTAAGACGGAACACATAAGTACTCAACCTTTGATACCACTTAAATTTCTGTGCCTTTGTTCCTACAATCGTCGATTCAGCCCCATCTCCCGCTTGTACAGGACTGGGCTTAACCACCCGAAGCTTCACATCGTACAGCCAAGGCTGCTCCAACGCATGATCAAATGGCAAGCTCATGGGCAGCATACATTCGATGAACTGCTGTGCGGCCTTACGGTTATATAACACAGCGGCCGTATTACAATGCCGAGTAGTCGGAACGCC
>CAZCYS010000188.1:0-2853 GCA_964502825.1 uncultured Hydromonas sp.
AGCACAAAATCCGCAAAATCATGAAAATCGCCAAAGAACCGATTTCCATGGAAACCCCGATCGGTGACGACGAAGACTCACATTTAGGCGACTTTATCGAGGACGGCAACGCCATGACACCGGCGGAAGCTGCCCTACACACCGGCATGCAAGACATCGTCAAAGATGTGCTGGACTCGCTCACGCCACGCGAAGCCAAAGTGCTGCGTATGCGTTTCGGTATCGAAATGACCACCGACCACACACTCGAAGAAGTCGGCAAACAATTTGACGTCACGCGTGAACGCATCCGCCAAATCGAAGCCAAAGCCCTGCGCAAGCTGCGTCATCCGTCCCGCTCGGAAAAACTCAAAAGCTTCTTAGAGAACAACTGACGAAACGATATCCAGTCTTTTTATCCCGTTCAAGCACGCCGTTGAAGTGAATAAAGAGACTGTCCAATCAACCGGTTTTTGCGTACAATAACGCCTTCGTAAAAACACAACGGGCCATTAGCTCAGTGGTTAGAGCAGAGGACTCATAATCCTTTGGTCGTTGGTTCAAGTCCAACATGGCCCACCAAAATTTAAAGCCACTCAGATGATTCCGAGTGGCTTTTTCTTTGGATTTATCTATTATATTAATATTTATTATATCAATTCAAATTTTTATTAATTTAAATTTATATTGAATTTATATACAATCCGATTTATTATAATTTTTAATTATTTTAAATTATATTCTATAGATTGGATTTTTATGAAAATTAGGGATTTGGATTTCTCAGATAGCGCGCTCAATCATGAGCATACCGCGCTGGGATTACCCCCACTTGAGCGGCAGATTGCCGAAGCGAACGCACATCCGATCTTGCAGGTGGCGATGTATCTGACAATCGCGATCTTACTTGGTTTGGCGGCATTTTTAATTGGCAAATTGTTCTTTGGTCATCATCAGGCTTCTGGCATCGAGTTGATTACCGAAACGCTGCACAGCAAAATCTTCTGGAGTGCGATGTTGGTCGGGCTGCTGGCGCAAATCGTTGATGGTGCTTTGGGCATGGCATATGGCATTACGGCCAGCTCGTTTTTGTTGGCGTCAGGCGCGTCACCTGCGCTCGCTACGGGCGCGACGCATTTGGCTGAGGTGTTCACCACCGGCGTGTCGGGCGTTTCCCATGCGAAATTGGGCAATGTGAATAGGAAGTTGTTTTTGAATTTGTTGATTCCGGGCATCATCGGTGTGCTGCTGGGCGCGTACATCATCACCAGCGTGGATGGCAAGGTCATCAAGCCGTATGTCAATGTTTATCTGCTGCTCATGGGGCTATATGTGTTGAGCAAGGCATTTCGCCGCATCGCGCTCAAGACGGATGTTGAGTCGAAAAAGGTTGCGCCACTGGCGATTTTCGGCGGCTTTATGGATACGGTCGGCGGTGGCGGCTGGGGTCCGATTGTGACCACGTCGTTGGTTGGCTCGGGTCACAATCCGCGCACGACGATTGGTTCGGTGAATTTTGCGGAGTTCTTTTTGACGGTGACTTCGGCCACGGCTTTTTTCGCATTGCTTGATGGCGAGGTGTGGAAAATTGTCGCCGGTTTGGTGATCGGCGGTCTGTTCGCCGCGCCTTTTGCCGCGTATGCGACGCGCCATTTTCAAACCAAAACTTTGTTGATTTTGGTGGGTCTGCTCATCAGTTGCGTGAGTATCTATAATCTTTCCAAACTTTTTTAATTGAGTCTTTTATGTATCGTTACAACAGCATTGATCAGACGATTGTGCAGGAACGCGTGAATCAGTACCGCGATCAATTGGCGCGTTTTTTCGCTGGTGAATTGTCCGAGGAGGAGTTCCGTCCGCTGCGTCTGCAAAACGGTTTGTACATTCAGCGCCATGCGCCGATGTTACGCGTGGCCGTGCCGTATGGTTTGTTATCCGCCACGCAATTGCGCGCGCTGGCACAGATATCTGAGCAGTATGACAAGGGCTACGCGCATTTCACCACGCGGCAAAACGTGCAGTTTAACTGGCCGAAATTGGAAGACACCGCCGATATTTTGCAGGTGCTCGCCGATGTGGAAATGCACGCGATTCAAACTTCGGGCGCATGCGTGCGCAACATCACCACAGACGAGTTTGCCGGTGTGGCGGCGGATGAGTACGCCGACCCGCGCCCGTTTTGCGAAATCTTGCGTCAGTGGAGCACGTTTCACCCCGAGTTCGCCACCCTGCCACGTAAATTTAAAATTGCGATGTGCGCTTCGCGCGAAGATCGCGCGGTGACATTCGCACACGACATTGGTTTGTATCTGCTCAAAAACGATGCGGGCGAATTGGGCTTTCGCGTTTCCGCCGGCGGCGGTTTGGGACGCACGCCGATGATCGGCTCTACCGTGCGCGAATTTTTGCCGTGGCCGCATATGATGAGCTATTGCGAGGCGATTTTGCGCGTGTATAACCGCCACGGCCGCCGTGACAATCTGTACAAAGCGCGGATTAAAATTTTGCTCAAGGCTTTGGGCTTGGAGGAGTTCACGCGCCAAGTCGAGGCCGAGTTTGCGCATTTGCAAAATGGCCCGGCGACGCTGACGCAAGCCGAATTGGACCGCGTATCAGCGTATTTCAGCGAACCGGCGTATGAAGACTTAAACAATATTGATTTCAGGCAAGCTGAATATGCCGACAACATCGCCTTTACCCGCTGGCACGAGCGCAACACCCGTGCGCACAAACGCGCCGGTTACACCAGCGTGGTGTTGTCGTTTAAGGCAAGCAATATTGCGCCGGGCGATGCGACCACCGCTCAAATGCGCGTGGTGGCGGATTTGGCCGAGCGTTACAGCTTTGGCGAATTGCGCGTCTCGCACGAGCAAA
>CAZCYS010000189.1:0-2849 GCA_964502825.1 uncultured Hydromonas sp.
TTGAACGAATTATCGCACATCCTTTTGCGGGTGCGGGTTTGAATTGGGATGGTTTGACAAAATGGGGCGTCGTATTCTCGGCTGGCTGGGCGTGTTGTGGGCATTGCCTGTGAGTTTGCTGGCTTTTGTGTTGGTATTGCTGTTGCGTCCGAAATGGCTGGGCGGCGGTGTGCGCTGGGCGCGCGTGCGCTATGGCGAGACCACGGCGCTGGCGGTTTGGGGTGGAGCGCTGGACGGACTGTTGCGGCGCATGCCTTTGGGGGCGGTGGATGGCGTGACGCTCGGGCATGTGGTTTTATTTCGGAAGGCCTGGAAAATGCGGGCGATCGGTGCGCATGAGTTCGCGCATGTGCGCCAGTACATGCTCTGGGGCTTTTTGTTTCCGCTGGCGTATGGGCTGGAAAGCGTGTGGCAATGGCTGCGCGGGCGGCATTATTATTGGGACAATCGTTTTGAGGTAGAGGCGTATCGTTTGGGGCGTGAACGCTTCGATCGTCCCGCGAAAAGGCTTGAATAGCGCTCAATATACGTAACTCAGCGCGCAAATATGTGGTTTTTGTGTCGAGGATGGGTGGTTTTTCAGGGCGGCTTGATATAAATACTTGACCAAAATGACCAAATTCAGTATTGTCGCAGGTTCATGGGTGTGCGAATTGCTTTATCCAAGGGTTTGGCTACTCATTCTTGTTTGTGGGCGGGCGACACAATCGCTTCGTTCGCAGCCAATCAATTTCAAAGCACCTTGCTTTTTGGTTTGATGTGGCAGATTTGTTGGGGTGTCGGAAAGACGACGTGCGGACGTGATATAGGACGAAAGCATGCGATTGATCCGGCAACAAAGCAAATGCTGGCATTAAATTGTGGAGCAAAGGATTTAGGTTTGACCTTGAAGGGACTCTATCATGTCACATGAACTCACAGGTTCAGAAATATTAGTTCGTTGTTTACAAGCAGAAGGTGTGAAACACATCTTTGGTTACCCGGGTGGGTCGGTCTTGTATATCTACGATGCACTGTATCAACAATCGAGTATTGAACACATTTTGGTGCGCCATGAGCAGGCAGCGGTTCATGCTGCGGATGCGTATTCGCGTTCGAGCAATGAAGTCGGCGTGTGCTTGGTGACCAGCGGTCCTGGCTTGACCAATGCGGTTACTGGGATTGCCACGGCGTATTACGATTCGATTCCTTTGGTCGTCATTTCGGGGCAAGTGCCCACGGCCTTGATCGGCGAAGATGCGTTTCAAGAATGCGACGCCGTCGGCGTGACGCGCCCGATTGTCAAACACAATTTTTTGGTCAAAGACGTGCGCCAGCTGGCGACGACGGTGAAAAAGGCGTTTCATATCGCTAAAACCGGTCGTCCGGGGCCGGTTTTGATCGATATTCCAAAAGACATTTCAAACAATAAATGCAAGTTTGACGGCTATCCTGAAACAGTGCATATGCGCTCGTACAATCCGGTGGTCAAAGGTCATTCCGGTCAGATTCGCAAGGCCTTGAATTTATTGATTCATGCCGAGCGTCCGGTGATTTACACCGGCGGCGGTGTGATTTTGGCCAATGCGGCGCCTGAGTTGAATCAATTGGTCGATACCGTCGGTATGCCGTGCGTGAACACGCTGATGGGGCTGGGCGGTTATCGCGCGTCTTCCCCGAACTACATTGGTATGCCAGGTATGCACGGCTGCTACGAAGCGAATATGGCGATGCAGCACGCCGATGTGATTTTGGCGGTGGGTGCGCGCTTTGATGACCGCGTGGTGGGCAACCCGAAACATTTCGGCCAAGTGGCGCGTAAAATTATTCATATTGACGTTGATCCGTCATCCATTTCCAAGCGTGTGCGCGCTGACGTACCGATTGTCGGTGACGTGAAAGACGTGTTGACCGATATGTTGGCGCAGTTGCGCGAAATGAATTTCCAAGCCAATCCGGCGAAAATTGAAAAATGGTGGGAGCAAATCAATGCTTGGCGCGCGATTGACAGCTTGAGCTACGATCGCTCCAGCCAATTGGTCAAACCGCAAAAAGTCATTGAAACTTTGCACCGTTTGACCAATGGCGAAGCCTTTATCACCTCAGATGTGGGGCAACACCAGATGTTTGCCGCGCAATACTATCCGTTTGATAAACCGCGTCGTTGGATTAACTCGGGTGGTTTGGGTACGATGGGTGTGGGTATTCCGTATGCGATGGGCGTGAAAAAACTTCATCCTGATGCGGATGTGTGCTGTATCACGGGCGAAGGTTCGGTGCAGATGTGTATCCAAGAGCTATCTACTTGTAAAGAATACGAACTACCCATCAAGATTCTCAGCTTGAACAATGGTTACCTCGGTATGGTGCGTCAATGGCAGGAATTGCAGTATGACGAGCGCTATTCGCAAACCTACTTTAAGGGCTTACCCGACTTTGTGAAACTTGCGGAAGCCTATGGCCACGTGGGTATGCGTATTGAGCGTGATGCCGACGTCGAAGGTGCGTTGAAAGAGGCTTTGGCGATGAAAGACCGTTTGGTGTTTATTGATTTCCAAGTGGATCCGGCGGAAAACGTGTTTCCTATGGTTCAGGCGGGTAAAGGTCTGTCTGAGATGCTTTTGCGTCCGACCCCAGATGTGTTGCAATCTGCCGCGCCGATTTTGAATCGAGGAGAATAATATGAGACACGTTATTTCTGTATTGCTCGAAAACGAAGCGGGCGCATTGTCACGCGTGGTAGGCTTGTTCTCTTCGCGTGGTTACAACATTGAAAGTCTGATCGTCGCGCCGACCGAAGACCCGACCTTGTCGCGCATGACCATCACTTCGTCCGGCTCGGATGAGGTGTTGGAGCAGATCACCAAACA
>CAZCYS010000190.1:0-2778 GCA_964502825.1 uncultured Hydromonas sp.
TGTTTGATGTGTCGCGCCAGTTCAATGTTTCGGTACAGCCGCAATTGGTGATGCTGCAAAAAACGCTGCTCAATGTCGAGGGCATGGGGCGCGTGCTGGATCCGAATCTGGATTTGTGGGACACCGCCAAACCGTTTTTGGAAAAATGGATGCGCAATACGCTGGGACCGAAAGGTTTGTGGCGCGGCTTGAAGCGCGAATGGCCGTATATCGTGCGGCATTTGCCGGATACGCCGCGATTGCTGTTGTCTGCGCTACAGACGCAAGGTAGCGCAGACTCTTGCAAAGATGAGCAGCGCTGGGCGCAGTTGGACGCGCGTTTTGACCGACAGACTCGCGAATTGCGTTTTTGGCGTTGGTTTAGTGTGACATTATTGGTGGGTCTGGTTGGCTTTGCAGTGTATTTGCTGCGTTGATGTTCAACGTTAAAAAATAAGCCCCTGATTAACGTGTGGGCTTTATTTTTGGGTAAAATGACACCACGCCAATAAAAGTGAGTCAAAAGTAAACCCGTGTATCTATGCCGCGACGGGCTTAAAAAACTGAAATGAGCCGATTTGACTGTGCTAAACTATAAAATTATATGTGCATTAAGGTTTAAAATTTAACTCGGCAAAAACAATGAATGACAATGTGAACGGGAGTTTTATATGCTCAATGTAGTGGTGCTTGCGGCCGGTAAAGGCACGCGGATGCGTTCGAATAAACCCAAGGTGTTGCATCCTTTGGCGGGTGATACCTTGCTCAACCATGTGTTGAACAGCGCGCAAAGTTTAGGCGCAAGTCGCCTGTGTGTGGTGATCGGGCATGAGGCGGAACAGGTTCGCCAGTCGGTCGGTGAGCGCAATGTGGTGTTTGTGGAGCAAAGTCCGCAACTGGGTACCGGCCATGCGGTGCAATTGGCTGCAGCGCATTTGGCGGATGATGTACCTACTTTGGTGCTGTACGGCGATGTGCCGCTGACCCAAGTGGACACCTTGCGCCGACTGGTGTCACAGGTCAATGAACGCAGTATGGCCTTGCTCACCGTCAATTTAGACAATCCGACCGGCTATGGTCGGATTGTGCGTGATGCGCAAGGCAATGTGTGCAAGATTGTGGAGCAAAAAGATGCCACACCCGATGAGTTGGCCATTCATGAGGTCAACACGGGTATTTTGGTGGCGCCGACGCCGGCACTCAAACGCTGGTTGTCGCAATTGTCCAATCAAAATGCGCAGGGTGAGTATTACCTCACCGATGTAATCGCGATGGCGGTAGCCGATGGATTGCAGGTCGTGACCGAACAACCATCTGCCGAGTGGGAAACGCTGGGCGTCAACAGCAAAGCGCAATTGGCGCAATTGGAGCGGATTTATCAGGGACAGATTGCGCAGCAGTTGCTGGAGCAAGGTGTGGGTTTGAGCGATCCGGCGCGTATTGACGTGCGTGGTAAACTGGTCTGTGGTATGGATGTGTCGATTGATGTCAATTGCGTGTTTGAAGGTCAGGTTCAGTTGGGCGATGGCGTACAGATTGGTGCTAACTGTGTGATTCGCAATGCGCAGATTGCCAAAGGCACGCAAGTCGCGCCATTCACGCATATTGATGGTGCGACGGTGGGCGCGGGGGCGAAAATCGGGCCGTTTGCGCGCTTGCGCCCCGAGGCGATTTTGGCCGATCACACGCATGTGGGGAATTTTGTCGAAATCAAGAAAACCGTACTGGGTACTGGTTCCAAGGTCAATCATTTAGCCTATGTGGGCGATGCGAACGTGGGAAAAAATGTTAATATTGGCGCTGGTGTGATTACCTGCAATTACGATGGAGTGAACAAATTTCAGACGGTCATCGGTGACGATGCATTCATTGGTTCAGACACGCAATTGGTTGCGCCAGTCACGATTGGTGCGGGTGCGACGATTGGTGCCGGTTCAACTATTACCAAGGATGCGCCGCCGAATCAGTTGAGCTTGGCGCGTGGACGACAGGTGACGATCGAAGGTTGGAAACGGCCTGAGAAGAAACTCAAAACTTAATTTAATTTTTAGGTTGTTGTGTTTATTTTGAAGCAATTTGTTTGTATAAATAAAATGGAGAGGGAAATGGATTATAAGATTTTGATTGTTGATGATCACTGCCTGGTTCGCTCGGGTCTCAAGCCGATTTTGGATGACGCATTAAACGGTAAATGTCAGGTGCTGGAAGCGGAAACGTTAGAAGGTACTTTGGAAGTCATCGATCGTCATCAAGATGATTTGGATTTGGTTTTGTTGGATTTGACTTTGCCGGATGCGCAGGGCTTGACGGCACTTGATCGTGTGCGTGAGCGTTTTCCGAGCGTGCCGTTGGCGGTTTTGTCGGGTACCGATGATATTCATTTGATTCAGGCGGCTTATCGTCAGAATATTTCCGGTTTTATCATTAAAAATGCCAAAGCCGAGGTGTTGGTCTCTGCCGTGCGTTTGATTTTGTCGGGTGGTGTGTATATCCCGCCGGAACTGTTGACCGCAGCAATGAGCCCAGCCACCGAGCGTAAACGTGCGCGTACGGATCGTTCGCGCGAAGGCAGCGGTTCGCAGTTGACCCCGCGTCAGCAGGAAGTTTTGTATTTGATTACCAAAGGTTGCTCGAATCAGGAAATCAGCGAAACCGTCGGCGCCACCATCGGTACGGTGAAAAGTCATGTAGCCGGTATTTTGCGCGCTTTGGGCGTGCATTCGCGCACACAAGCGATTCATTTGGTACATGAGAATCCAGACTTGCTGGGACAATATCGTTCTATGAGCAGTTTGTAAG
>CAZCYS010000191.1:0-2767 GCA_964502825.1 uncultured Hydromonas sp.
CGCGGCTTCAGCAGACTCATCAACCGAACCGCGCGTTCGGATGTTCCAAGTGGATCGTTCAGATATTTCTGCGGCTGGAGACAATCCATCTTCGGCCCCAGCTAACGAAGTAAAAGGTAGTGAATGATGAATGTATTTTTAAAACTTTTAGGTGCGGGACCGGATGGTTCGCTCAAAAATGCTCGTGCAGTGCTGCGGATTTCAGTCATCGCGTTCATCGTCTTGTTTTTATGGGCGGCGTTTACCAAAATTGACCGAACCATTACCGCTGCCGGACAGGTCATTGCCAGTGATCGGACGCAGTTGGTACAAAGTGCAGATGGTGGTGTACTACAAGAGCTACGGGTAAAAGAAGGCGATAAGGTTGAAAAAGGGCAGGTAGTTGCAATCTTGGAAAAAGAGCGTGCAGCGGCGGCGCATTCAGATGCATTGGGTAAAGTCAGTGCTTTGCGTATGACGGTAGCTCGTTTGCAAGCAGAAGTTCTGGGACGACCGTTTGTCATCGACCCGAAATTAGAAGCCGCTTATCCGGAATTGGCCAGTGTTCAAAAACTTCTGTATTCACAGCGTCGTCAGAGCTTGAATCAACAAGTTGCGCAGTTAAGAACCAGTCTCTTATTGGCTCAAGAAGAAGTTCGAATGAATGAGCCTTTGGTTAAAACCGGCGATGTCAGTCAAGCTGAATTGCTGCGCATGAAGCGTTCGGCCAATGAAATTCAATTACAAATTACCAATACGCGTAATAAATATCTGCAAGATGCTAATACCGAGCTGAATAAAGCCAGTGAGGATTTGAGTACGCAGGAGCAAACTTTGGCCGATCGTGCGCAGGTACTGTCCCATACCGATTTGATTGCGCCGGAAACCGGCTATGTGAAAAACATCAAAGTAACCACATTGGGCGGTGTGTTGCGCCCGGGTGAAGAAGTGATGGAAATTCTGCCGACCGATAATGCGCTGATTGTTGAGGCCAAAGTTATGCCGGCCGACATGGCCAGTGTGAGCGATGGTATGCCGGCGCGCGTTAAACTCGATGCATATGACTACTCCATTTTTGGCACGATGGATGGCAAAGTCATCTACATTAGTCCGGATGCGTTGAATGAGGAGCCGCAGAATCTGCGCCAAGGTCAATCACCGATTTACTACCGCGTGCGCGTGCAGATCGAAGGCGCGCACTTGAAGAGTAAAACCGGCCAAGCCATTCAAGTGCGCCCCGGTATGACAGCACAGGTTGACCTGATGGGTGATAAACGTACCGTACTATCGTATATCACCAAGCCAATTAGTAAAACCGTGAGTGAAGCCACTTCGAAAAAATAATATTCGGTTTGATAATGTTTAAAAAATCCCTGCTTGAGCAGGGATTTTTTTGCACCCATGCTGTGTGGATAATGGAACAAGCGCAGAGAGCTGATCCCTATTTATTATGAATAGTTCCACAATGTGGAATAAATTAATTGATATATGAAAAATATGGATTATTTTCAAAATTTGCTCATCATTTGCAGAAAAACACTTGCGCCATGGGCCTCGCTTGCGTATGATTCAGTTAGTTAGGTCTTATATAAGACATAAGATATTTAGCTCATCATTCACTGGTCATAATTCCCTCGGGAATTCGCGCCATTTCGGTTTGTTTTTTCATTCAAAGGAGTAGTCTCATGGCAACACGTGCAGAACAAATTGCAGCATTAGAAAAAGACTGGGCAGAAAATCCCCGTTGGAAATTGGTAAAACGTGGTTACAGCGCAGAAGACGTTGTACGTCTGCGTGGTAGCTTGCAACCGGAATACACCATCGCCAAACGCGGTGCGGAAAAATTGTGGGACTTGGTGAACGGTGGCGCGAAAAAAGGCTACGTGAATGCGTTTGGCGCGATCACTGCGGGTCAAGCGATGCAACAAGCCAAAGCAGGCTTGGAAGCTGTTTACTTGTCAGGCTGGCAAGTGGCTGCTGACGGCAACACCTCAGAAACCATGTACCCTGACCAATCTTTGTACGCATACGACTCAGTGCCAACCATGGTTCGTCGTATCAACAACACCTTCAAACGTGCGGACGAAATCCAATGGTCACGCGGCATCAACCCAGGCGACGAAAACTTCGTTGACTACTTCTTGCCGATCGTTGCTGACGCAGAAGCAGGTTTCGGCGGCGTATTGAACGCATTCGAATTGATGAAAAACATGATCGCCAATGGCGCGGCAGGTGTTCACTTCGAAGACCAATTGGCAGCGGTTAAAAAATGCGGTCACATGGGCGGTAAAGTATTGGTTCCGACTCGTGAAGCCGTAGAAAAACTGATCTCTGCACGTTTCGCAGCAGACGTAATGGGCGTTCCAACCATCGTATTGGCACGTACCGACGCGGAAGCAGCAAACTTGTTGACTTCAGACTACGACGAAAACGACAAACCATTCTTGACCGGTGAACGCACTCAAGAAGGCTTCTACCGCGTGAAAAACGGTTTGGAACAATCCATCAGCCGTGGTATCGCTTACGCGCCATACGCGGATTTGGTATGGTGTGAAACAGGTGTACCTGATATTGGCTTCGCACGTGAATTCGCACAAGCCGTATTGGAGAAAAACCCAGGTAAATTGTTGTCATACAACTGCTCACCATCATTCAACTGGAAGAAAAACCTGACCGATGCGCAAATCGCGACCTTCCAAGAAGACTTGGCAGCTTTGGGTTACAAATACCAATTCATCACATTGGCCGGTATCCACAGCAACTGGTACAACACATTCAAGTTTGCACA
>CAZCYS010000192.1:0-2766 GCA_964502825.1 uncultured Hydromonas sp.
GTGGTGTGTTCGGAAAAATCAATGCTGACGTCCGCGTCCTTCAGGTGCGCATCGGCAAACGGGTGCTGACGCACGATGTAGTGCAAATCGGTAGAGCAGTGCGCCCACATCGCTTGACCATTGGACAAGCAGAAATTGAATGTACCGTGCTGCGCGATCTGCGCGACAATGCCATCAAGCGCGGCGGTGATTTCGGCGACCGACGGCGGATTTTTTGCCGTCGCGTTGGGATAGGATGAGCGCAAATGGTGCAACAGCGCGCAAAACGCCGCCTCGCTGTCGGTCACGCCGACCGGTTGATACAAACCGTCCTCCGGCGCGACAAAGTCCACCAGATTGCCGTTGTGCGCGAACACCCAATGCCGCCCCCACAACTCGCGCATGAACGGGTGACAGTTTTCCAGCGCGACCACGCCTTGCGTTGCCTTGCGGATATGCGCGATCACATTGAGCGACTTGATCGGATACGAACGCACCAAATCCGCCACGGGCGAGCTGATGGACGGCTGACTGTCAATCAGCAAGCGACACGCGCGATCCTCGAAAAACGCAATGCCCCAACCATCCGAATGATGATCGGTCAAGCCGCCGCGTTTGGCAAAGCCTTCAAACGAAAACACGATGTCCGTGGGGGTGTTGCAATTCATTCCGAGCAATTGGCACATATCTGATCTGTCACTGTCGAGTTAAAAACCGCTTCATTATAAAAAGATATGACAAATTGATGTCAGAAATTCGCCGGTACTGTGTTAGAATTTTCTGAACAGTTTTGGTGCAATCTAATCATTTAACCGAAATTGCGCGATGAAGAGAATAAATTGCCTCGTTTACACGCAATTAAACGCATTAGCCGCGTCGAGGCGAACCGATATTAAACGCAACAAGGAGCATTGCACTATGGAACGTCGATCATTTTTGAAAAAAGCCGGTGTCACAGCAGGCGCGGGTTTATTGGCCGCCTGTTCGGGTAAAGGAGTCACCGCCGCAGCCGGTGGCAGCAACGAAAAAGTAGAATGGACGCTGGCCTCCAGCTTCCCCAAATCCGTGGATGCGATTTTCGGCTCCGCTGAAAAATTCGCCGCCCGCGTGAAAGAATTGACCGGTGGCAACTTCACCATCCACGTCAAAGCCGCCGGCGAAGTCGTTCCGCCACTCGAAGTCTTGGGCGCGGTACAAAACAAAACCGTGCAAATCGGTCAATCCGCCTCCTACTACTACTTTGGCAAAGACGCCACATTTGCCTTTGACACCGCCATTCCGTTCGGCCTGACCGCGCGCCAGCACGTCGCATGGATGATGCACGGCGGCGGTATGGAGCTGATGCGTGAGTTTTTCAAGCAATACAACATCGTCAACTTCTTGGGCGGCAACACCGGCACGCAAATGGGCGGCTGGTATAAAAAAGAAATCAAAACCCTCGCCGATCTAAACGGCCTCAAACTGCGCACCAGCGGCTTTGCCGGCAAAGTCATGTCTAAATTAGGCGTAGTACCGCAGCAATTGCCTGCCGGTGAAATTTACACCGCGTTGGAAAAAGGCACGATTGACGGCGTGGAATGGGTTGGCCCATACGACGACGAAAAACTCGGCTTTTACAAAGTCGCACCGTTTTACTACTACCCCGGCTGGTGGGAAGGCGGCGCGAATCTGTCGTACTACGTCAACGCCGAAGAATACGCCAAACTGCCGGAGAGCTACAAAGCCGCCATCGCAGCCGCCAGCATGGAAGCACAAATTGAAGTGCAATCCAAATACGACGCCAGCAATCCGGCAGCCATGGCCAAATTGCTCGGCTCAGGCGCCAAACTACAAAAATTCTCCGACGAAATCATGAGCGCCGCCTTCAAAGCCACGCAAGAAGCCTGTGCCGAAGAAGCCGCCAAAAATCCGAATTTCAAAAAGATTTTCGATAGCTGGCTCGCTTTCCGCCACAACGAAATGCAATGGTTTGGCTTGGCCGAGCGCGCGTACGCCGAGTTCGCCGAAAGCCATCCGTGGAAACCGGGCGCTTAATCGAGAATTCTTCGTCCGCATCCATGCCGTGCTCATTCGCATTCAGCCTATGGGCGCAAAGGCAAAAAACGCATCCTTTCGGATGCGTTTTTTATTGCCCCAACCGTACTGCTTCGTACTGCTTCGCGCTACTTGCTCGGTACAAAATCAAATGCCGGTGTACCCGCCCCCGAGCCGGAGCCACTTTTTGGTGCAGGTGCTGGCGCGCTGGCATTGGGTGCACTGACTTTCGGTGCAGCAGCAGGCGCGCTCGGCTGCGCCGCTGGTTGCGCGGCATTCGGCGCCAAATCCAAAGTCGGTGCAGGAGCTGCCTTCGGTGCGGCCTGATTCACATTCAGATCCAATGGTGTTTGTACCGTCGGACTACCAGCAGCGCCTGCACCAGCAGCCACCGCTTTTTTATTGGTATGAATGATGTTCGGTACGAACAAAATCAACGCCACCACTCCCAACTGAATCAACACAAACGGAATCGCACCGATATAAATATCCAACGTGCGAATCGCCTTATCAGCGACCGAGCGCAGATAAATCAGCGCAAAACCAAACGGCGGATGCAGGAACGAAGTTTGCATATTCACCGCCAACAGTACGCCGAGCCATACCAAGTCAATGCCTAATTTTTCCGCCACCGGCGCAATCAGGGGCACCAAAATAAACGACAGCTCAAAAAACTCAAGGAAAAACGCCAAGACAAAAAACAAAATATTGATGAAAATCAAAAAGCCGATTTTGCCGCCCGGAATATTGCTG
>CAZCYS010000193.1:0-2757 GCA_964502825.1 uncultured Hydromonas sp.
CGCGTTCACCGAAAGACGCGGGTATGTTGGCCGAAGTCACCGGTACGGTGTCGTTCGGTAAAGAAACCCGTGGCAAACAGCGTCTGGTCATCACCGACTTGGACGGCGGTCAGCACGAATTCCTGATTGGTAAAGACAAGCATTTGACCGTACACGAAGGTCAAGTGGTGAACAAGGGTGAGGTCATCATTGAGGGTCCGTCCGATCCGCAAGACATCTTGCGCTTGCTCGGTACCGAAGCTTTGGCGACCTACATTGTGGACGAGGTACAGGACGTTTACCGCTTGCAAGGTGTGAAGATCAACGACAAACACATCGAAGTGATTGTGCGTCAGATGTTGCGCCGTGTGCAAATCACCGATCCGGGCGATACCAAGTTCATCCCGGGTGAGCAGGTTGAACGCTCTGAAATGCTGATCGAAAACGAGCGCGTGATCGCTGAGGACAAATTACCGGCCAAATACGACAACGTATTGCTCGGTATCACCAAAGCATCGCTCTCGACCGACTCCTTCATTTCGGCGGCGTCGTTCCAGGAAACCACCCGTGTCTTGACCGAAGCGGCGATCATGGGCAAACGCGACGAATTGCGTGGTCTGAAAGAAAACGTGATCGTGGGTCGCTTGATTCCGGCCGGTACCGGTTTGGCCTTCCACCGTGCGCGCGCGAACAAACGCGTGTACGAACAGAACCGTGTGGAAGAAGAGTTGTTCCGCGTGGAGCCTGAAGTGGAGGTGATGGATTTCACCTTGGACAGCGCTGAGGAAAAACCGCAAGAGTAAGTACCAACTTAAGCGTTAATGCGCAAAAACCCTCTGCATTTTATGATGCAGGGGGTTTTTTTATGGCGCAAAATCGCTATAATGTGCGTCTCCCATTTGACCTTGACCGTTTTGGAAAAACAATAATGAATGTAACAGCACCTACCTACGATATGAATACCGAATCAACGGGCATTGAACCGACCGCCGCCGCTGAAACACAGGCAGCCGATGAATCAACAGAGGCAGAAAACAGTGCACCGAACAGTGCATCCAGCAACGAATCCGGCAAAAAATACACCGGCCCCAAAAGCAAACGCGGCGAGCGCCGTATCCAGATTTTGCAGACCTTAGCGCATATTTTGGAGCAGCCCAATGCCGAGAAAATCACCACCGCTGGTTTGGCCAAACGCTTGGACATTTCCGAAGCCGCGCTATATCGCCATTTCGCCAGCAAGGCGCAGATGTTCGAAGGTCTGATCGAATTCATCGAAACCAGTTTGCTCGGCTTGCTCAAGCAAATCGCCCTGAGTGATGTTTCAGCGGTGGTCAAGCTGCAAAAATCCATCCAAATCATGCTGGTGTTTGCACAAAAAAACTCAGGCATGGCGCGGGTGCTGATCGGTGATGTGTTGCAAAACGAGCACGAGCGCCTGCAACAGCGCGTGACCCAATTGATCGAGCGCCTGCAAGCTTCGCTCAAACAACTGCTGCGCAATATCGCGATGGAAACCGGCTGGATGCCGCCGGTGGATGTGGGCGTGTACAGCGAATTTTGGATGAGCTGGATTGTCGGGCGCTGGCACAGCTACGTGCGCAGTGGCTTTAAAAATGCACCGGCGCAGGGTTTGGAGCAAACTTGGGCGGCAGTTGGTATGAATGCGTTGCCGCAAACGAATTAAAAAGGACTCAGATGAATACGCCAACGATGATTCCGGTGATCGCCATCGACGGGCCGACGGCATCGGGCAAAGGCGCCGTGGCTCAGGCCGTGGCGCGCGAGCTGGGCTTTCACTATTTGGACAGTGGTGCCTTGTACCGTTTGGTCGCCTTGCAGGCCTTGCGCGCGGGTTGGGCGGCGGAAACCGAGCTGGATGTCGCGCATGAGCAACAGTTGGCCGAATGGGCGAGTGCCTTGGATGCGCGCTTTTTGGACGAAACCATTTTGCTGGATGGCGAGGACGTGAGCCAAGCCATTCGGCAGGAATCTACCGGCAATATGGCCTCGAAAATCGCGACGGTCGGGGCTTTGCGCCAAGCGCTGCTGCAACGCCAACGCGACTTTGCGCAAGCGCCCGGCTTGGTCGCGGATGGGCGCGATATGGCCAGCGTGGTCTTCCCCGATGCTTTGGCAAAAATCTTTTTGACCGCCGATGCACAAATTCGTGCCGAGCGTCGTTATAAACAATTGATTGACAAGGGTTTTTCTGCTAATATGACAAACCTTGTGGCTGATTTGCAGGCGCGTGATGCGCGCGATATGGCGCGAGCCTTCGCGCCGCTCAAACCGGTCGCCGATGCCTATGTGCTCGATACTTCGCACATGAGCTTGGCGCAGGCGATTCAGACGGTGATTGCGCAGTATCAAGCGTGCGCCAAACTCGCTCATCAGACATAAAGAATATGCACCGACGCAACGATAACATTTTGAGATGAATATTGATGCGGCGGGGCGTTAGGGTGGAATGCGTCAGCATTCTGTTTGTATCAACTCCAGTGTTTTTGGGTCGTAGTCGGACATGTCGTCGGACGCTCAGGGACTCTGCGTAACTTTAAGTGAATGAATCAATGACCTCAGTTGCTAACAACGAAAGCTTTGCGGCTTTATTTGAAGAATCATTAGCGCGTCAAGAAATGCGCTCAGGTGAAGTAATCACCGCTGAAATCGTGCGTGTCGACCACAACTTTGTGGTGGTGAACGCCGGTTTGAAATCGGAAGCATTTATTCCGGTAGAAGAATTTTTGAACGATCAAGGCGTTCTCGAAGCCGAAGTAG
>CAZCYS010000194.1:0-2755 GCA_964502825.1 uncultured Hydromonas sp.
GATTCGATCAATCGCAAAGTAGCGCAGTATATTCAAAGCATTGCGCCGTCTTCGTGGCAGATTACCGAGGTGCAGATCGGTGATTTACCGGTGTATAACCAAGACTTTGATGAGCAGTCGATTGCCCAATACGATCGTGTAAGGGCGCAGATCGCGGTGGCGGACGCGGTGCTGTTTGTCACGCCGGAGCATAATCGCTCGATTCCGGCGGCGCTGAAAAATCTGCTTGATGTGGCCTCGCGTCCAGCAGGCAAAAGTGTTTGGGTGGGCAAGCGTGCAGCCGTGGTCTGTGCGTCACCCTCGACCTTTGGCGGTCTCTCGTCGGGTTTGCATCTGCGGCAGGTGCTTGAGTCCCTAGGTGTGCCGGTAATGATTGCACCCGAAGTGTTTTTGAGCAAAGCCTTTGATTTGTTGAATGAACAGGGTGAATTTGCCAATGAGCGCTCGCAAGCGTTTTTACAAAAATTCGTTACGGCGTGGGATGCGTGGCTGGATAAGGTTTGAATCTAAGGTTTGAATCAACAGTGAGGGATTGCATATGAGCGCAATACAAAAAATTACGGCCAATATCAAAGATGTTGGCGGCATACCGGTCGCGCGATTATTGCCGACCGCCAAGCGTCGCAGTATTGGCGCGTGGTGCTTTCTCGATCATGCCGGTCCGTCGGTTTTTGCCGAAGGTGAAGCGGGTTTGCAGGTAGGTGCACACCCGCATATTGGTTTGCAGACCTTCACATGGATGCTGGCGGGTGAGGTATTGCATAAAGACAGCTTGGGCAATGAGCAGATGATTCGTCCGAATCAGGTTAATCTGATGACAGCCGGTCGTGGGATCAGCCACACGGAACAAACGCCGTCGCACAGTCGAGAGGTACACGCGGTTCAGTTGTGGATCGCCTTACCTGAATCGGCTCAACACACTGCGCCGCAATTTCAGCATTACCCCGATTTGCCGATGTGGTCGGAAACCGGTGTGGATTACGTGCTGACCACAGGGCGTTTTGGTACGCACGAAGCGCCCACACAACAATATTCACCATTAATTGGTTTGGATATGCGTTTTGCGACTGAGCAAACGCAACGCATAGCTTTGCTCGCATCGTTTGAATATGGATTTCTGGTGCTTAAAGGACAGTTGACACTCAATGGCGAAACCTATGCTGCGGATGAGCTGGCGTATTGTCCTTCCGGCCAAACCGAGGTGACGATTCAGGCGAGTGCGGGTGCGCATGTGATGTTATTGGGTGGTGAGCCATTGGCGCAGGAAATCATCATTTGGTGGAATTTTGTTGGCAGCAATCAGGCCGATATCAGCCAAGCAGTCGCGGACTGGAATACGCACAGTCCGCGATTTGGCACAATTCAAACGGAATTGAGCCGACTGGTCTCGCCTGTGCCGCCGTGGGCGTCAACCTCGTGAACGCATCAATGGCGACGTGGCAGTTTAACAGTACACCAATGGTACACATCAATGGACGGCATATCAGCGCCAAAATTTGCGTTTGGAGAGTTTGCCTATCCCCGGATTAAAACTATTGGTCGGGTCAAGTTGGCGATAGTGTCGCGCCAAATCTTCGTTCGCATGATACAGATGGCCGACATTGTGTTCGGCAGGGTATTGTGCGCGGCGTGCGTCCAGCGTTTTGAGGATTTTGTGTTCGATCGCCATCGGGTCATGCGGTTTTTTGATGATGTAGTCCTGATGAAAGACGTGACACAGAAAGTGGCCGTAATAGAGCTTGTGGATGCACGCCTGATTGATGTCGTCGGGTAGGCGCTCGAACCAGTCCTCGTCGTTTCGTCTCAAGGCAACGTCCAGTGCGACAATGTCCGCTACCGCATCCGCATGAATTGCGCGATAGCGTACGGCCGCGCCTGCAACGGCGAAACGGTGCAGCATGGCTTTATTGGCCTCCTCTGTGGTGCATTCAAAATACGCTCCGTCCCGAGCAGTCACACCGTTGAAATAACGTTCAAACAGGGCGCGCGCTTCGTCAGTGGCTGCGCCACCGGTTTTGACGATGAGGTGGTGTTCGTACTTTTGATGGAATTGCTCCATGCGGTCGGGCAATTGTTTGGGCAAAACATGGGCGAACCATTGCGACAGTTTGTCCGAGAGAAAGGTAGGCAGGATTTTTGTCTTTTGCGCCCAGCGGTCAATGCGGTCTTTGAGCGCAAATAGTTTGGGCAGACGCTGCGTGCCGAATTGACTGATGAGGTATACCATATCCTTGCCGTATTCGGCGGCCAAGGCGTAGGCGTCGCGGTGGATGTATTCGCCTGATAGGGGCAAGTCGCTCATTTCGGTCAGCAATTGTTTGCGCAAATCGCTCAACTCGTGCGTGTTGTTGCTGCCGATGTAATAGACGCGGGTGTTGCGCTCCTGTTCAAAGGTGTCCAAACGTACCGCAAAGACCACGACTTTGCCCGCGCTGCCGGAGGTTTCGTGGAGTTTGTCTGGGTTGGCGTTAAAGCGTGCAGGTGTGTCGGCGTCGATCTGCGTGACGATGCCTGCGTAGTCATGTGATGAGGCCAGTTTGCTTGGGTCGTTGTCAATCTCGTCCACGCCGTAATTGTGTTCGTGCAGATTGCGCAGGATGGTGTCGGGGTCGTTGCCCAGAAAAATTCCCAAGTGGTTGATTAACTGTAATTTGCCTTGCTCATTTACGCGCGCATACAGTGCCAACTCGGTGTAGGACGGCCCGCGTTTGACCAGAGAGCCGCCGGAGTTGTTGCACACGCCGCCGACCACCGA
>CAZCYS010000195.1:0-2738 GCA_964502825.1 uncultured Hydromonas sp.
TGATTGTCCATTCTACTCAGTGGGTCAGCGCTTGGCCGATCATCGTGGTGGTCGTTCATTATGTGTTGGTGTTGTATTTTGTCGGGCGGGTGATGTTGCGCCCATATCGCGAGCCGGCCTCGCGCATCGCGTGGATGTTGTTGATTTTGGCCATTCCGGTGTTCGGTATGGTGGTTTATGTGTTGTTGGGTGAGACGAATGTCGGGGCGAAACGCGCGCAGCGCATGCATGAGGTGCGCGAGAGTTTGATTGAGCGGTTTAAGGCTTCGCACATGGCGGATTTGATTCCGACTGCGATTTTGGACACGATTCCGGAGCGTTTTCATCAGGTGTTTCGCATTGGTCAATCGGTCAATGGTTTTGCGCCGGTGGCGGGGAATCGAGCGGATTTGACCCGCGATTCGGCCAGTATGATTGATGATTTGGTGGCGGATATTGATGCGGCGACACAGCATGTGCATCTGTTGTTTTATATTTGGTTGGCGGATGAGAGCGGACTGAAGGTGGCGCATGCCTTGATCCGCGCGGCTCAGCGCGGGGTGGTGTGCCGCGTGTTGGTCGATGCTTTGGGTTCGCGCGCCTTGATGCGCTCGCCGCATTGGCAGGAGATGCGTACGGCTGGGGTGCGGCAGGAGGTGGCTTTGTCGGTGGGCAATCCGTTTTTGCGCGTTTTGTATGGTCGGATTGATCTGCGCAATCACCGTAAAATCATGGTGATTGATAATGCGATCACGTATTGCGGCAGCCAAAATTGTGCGGATGCGGCATTCACGCCGAAGGCGAAATTTGCGCCGTGGGTGGATACGGTGGTGCGTTTTACCGGGCCGATTGTGTTTCAAAATCAGTTGGTGTTTATCAGTGACTGGGAGGCGACCACGGGCGAACGCTTGGATTTGTTGGATGAAATCGATCCGTCCATCGCCCACGAAACCGATGGTTTCCCCGCTCAGGTGATCGCGACCGGCCCGACCGAGCGGCATTCGGCCATGTCGGATGTGTTCATGAAGCTGATTGATATTGCCCAACATGAGTTGATCATCACCACGCCGTATTTCGTGCCGAATGAGGCGATTTTGAATGCTCTGTGCGTGGCTGCGCGCTGCGGTACGCAGGTGACGCTGATCGTGCCGCGCCGCAATGATTCGTGGATTGTCGCCGCCGCCAGCCGCAGTTATTACCGCACCTTGGTTCAGGCAGGCGTGCGAATTTTCGAATACAACGGCGGTTTGCTGCACGCGAAACTGCTGACCATCGACGGTGAAGTCACCCTGATCGGCTCGGCCAATATGGATCGTCGCAGTTTTGAGCTGAATTACGAGAACAACATCGCCCTGTATGACCGTACCCTGACCCAAAGCATCATCGCACGCCAAAACGAGTACATCGCGGCGTCCACGCCGGTCACCTTGGACGACATAGATCAATGGCGCAAGCCCAAACTGCTGTGGTACAACACGGTGGCGACCATGGGGCCGGTGCTTTAATGATCTGCGGGCAGCACATCGCCCACGCCAACCACATGCACCAGCCGCTCGCCATCGTACAGCAAGGGTAGCTGCCCGCGCAGCATCGGCGCGACGCCATACATTTGATAGGCGTGTTTCAGGTCAATGCTCGGACGATGATTCGCCAAACGCAAACGCTCGCCCCCCATTCGAGCGCGTATGCTCAGTCCCTCACGCGTGATGCGCGCACGCACCTCATCCGTCAAAAACCACTGGCCCGTCGGTAACAAGCGCGCGGCAATCCAATCGTGTTTTAACTGCGTCACCGCCCAGCCATCGGCATGCCGCCAACACATCTGCCGATTGTGCGCCGGTTTGCTCAATTGTCGGAGCAACTCATCCAACGCTGCGCGCGACGGCATACGCCAACCCATTTGCGCCATCCATTCGCGTAGCAAAATATGCGCCTGCTCTGCCGCATACTCACTCAAATTCACCGCACGCAAACGACCGCATTCGCCAATATCCACGCGGTGCGATACGCTGTGCCGCGCAATGATCTGCTGCGCCCACGCACTATCACTCGCCTGCTGCCGTTGCGCCGTTTGAATCGCATTCAAAATATCGGCGCGCCGTTGCGCCGTCAACGGCGCTTGCGCCAACTGCACCCGAATAGCGCTGCGTTTAAAGCGCGGATCAACATTCGACGGATCGTGTACATACTCAATGCCTTGCGCATGCGCATAGGCATAAATCTGCGCCCGCGACACCGTCAACCACGGGCGCAACCACGCGATGCCATGCCGTTCCATGCGTGTCGGCATAGCAGACTGTCCACGCACCCCTGCGCCGCGCTCGGTTTGCAACAAATACGTTTCGATTTGATCATCCTCATGATGCGCCAGCACGATTTGCCGCACACCGTGCTGCCGCGCCAGATCGGCCAACGCACGATAACGCCCTTGCCGCGCCCACTCCTCCACACTCTGCGCCGGCGCCTGCGTGCGCGCATCCAAACGCCGCGTGTCAAACGACACGCCGAGCCGAGCCGCCGCCTCGCGTACCAAAACCTGCCAGCCATCGGCTGCAGCCTGCAAATCATGATGAATGTGAAATGCCCACAACGGCTGTTGGACCTCGCGCGCCCGCGATGCGAGTACGTGCAGCAGACTCATTGAATCCACGCCGCCACTGACCGCTACCGCAGTCGGGATGCGCAAATCGACGGATGAAAGGTTTTGAATCATATCGTTCATGGTGCGAAAAATTGAATTCAAACATCATAACAAAAAC
>CAZCYS010000196.1:0-2730 GCA_964502825.1 uncultured Hydromonas sp.
GCACCGGTCAGCAAGTCTTTCATCTTCATTTTGATGACCGCGCCAGAGCGGCCAGAGCGGCTGTATTCGGTTTTCAATACGACTTTGGCAACGCCGTCAACCATAAATACATTACCTTGACGGAGTTCTTGAGCTGTTTTCATAATCAGTAATACCTTTTTACAATGGGTGAGTTGGAATGTAACACAAATGGGCTTGAGTACACATTCAACGACGGTCACCACGCCCAAAAAATTAACGGAATATTATAGCTTATTTTACCACTTTCGCGGCAATTTTCATGCGAACTATGGTTTTTCAGCGACGGATAAATGCCGCAGCAATTGCGTCACCAGATCGTCTTGCTGCGCCAAATGAGCTGCCACATCGCGCGCATGCTGCGTGAGCGCGGGCATGGCGCGTACATAGCGCAGCCATTGCTGTGTCAACTCTGAGGCAGCCACCTGACTGTCGTTCCAGCACAGAGTGAAGGCGTCATTGAGCTGCGCCACCCCCTCATCGCCTGAAGCGCCATACCTCTGCGTGAATGCCTTGAGCTTGTCCCAATGCACGCCGTCATTCTGCTTATAAATATCCCACACCAACGGCTTCCCCGCCCACAGCGCACGCACGAGACTGTCCTCACCGCGCACCATATTGATGTCCGCACTCCACAAAAGTTGATCGTATTCGCCCTGTGACAGCATGGGTAAAAAGCGCACGCTCAATTGTCCCGCGTGCCATTGCGCCGCATTGCTTTGGGGTAAATTTAACGCGCTCCAAGCACGTTTGAGCGCCTCGCTCGCTTTGCCATACGTCACTGCCAATTGCACAGGCGTTTCGCCCTCAATCAAGGCAGGCAGCCACGATTGCAACGGCATATCTTCGTAGCCAAACAGGCTGATTGCCAGCGCATCGTCATCCCATTCAAACCCCGTCAAATCCGACCAATAACGCGGATATTGCGCTACAAAGCGATCACGCACGGTCAACAAATCTCGTTCTCGCAGTAACCCTCCGGTTTTCTCAGTAAACCCGGGAAAAAAGAAGAGTTTGGTCAAACCGCCCGACTGCGGTGATGGTAACAAATGTGCGCCTTCGACCCACGCCTCGGCGCTGAGGTATTCCAAATTCAACCAACGCGGTTTTATTTCAGCCTGAGCCATATTGCGCACGTAGTCTGCGGGAATATCGCAGGCAAACGCCTCAATCACCGCATCCGCCGGAGTGATTTCCGACCAATTAACCGCGTCGCTCCAGGTACAGATCTGCAGCGTCGTTAGCGCTGCCCTTTCGTCCTGCCAAGCCGCCAAAACCTGCGGCTGATCGATCCACAACCGCACCTGCGCCCCGCGCTCGCGCACCAATTGCCGCGCCAAGCGCCAGCATACGCCCGCATCGCCCCAGTTATCAATCACCCGACAAAACAAATCGATTCGCATTGTTCACCCAAAAGACACGCGCCACAGCCATGCAGAGTCGCGTAGAATACAGCCTTGAAAATTTTTAAACAGCGCCCATTTTAACAAACATGACACTACCGACTGATACTTTATACCGATTCCTCTTTGCCAACGCGCCCGTGAAAGGCGAATTGGTGCAATTACCTCATACTTGGCATACCATCACGCACACCGCGAAAAAGCGTGCTTATCCTGCCGTCGTGACCGAAATTCTCGGCCAAATGACCGCCGCCTGCACCCTACTCTCGGCCAATCTGAAATTTGACGGCTCGATGATTATGCAGATTCATGGCGACGGCCCGATCCAGTTGCTGGTGGTCGAATGCCGCTCCGATCTGACCATCCGCGCGACCGCAAAAGTGGCTGAAAACGCCAATATCGACGCACAAATGGATTTACAAACGCTGCTAAATCAAAACGGTAACGCACGTTTTGCCATCACGCTTGATCCGAACGAACGCCAACCCGGCCAACAGCCGTACCAAGGCATCGTACCGTTGCACGGTGAAACCATCGCCGAAATTTTGATGCACTATATGAGCGCCTCCGAGCAATTGGACACGCACATTGAATTGGCGGCGAACAGCCACAGTTGTGCCGGAGTTTTATTGCAGAAACTGCCGCTGCACGGCGGCGTGCAAAGCGAATCGCAAAATCTGCATGTCTGGGACGAGTTGTGCTCCATCGTTAAAACCGTGGGGTCGGAGGAACTGCTGAATACCGATGCCGATACGCTCATGCACCGCCTATTTTGGCAATACCCGCTGGAACACAGCACCGAGCAAAATGTGCAATTCGGTTGCACCTGCTCACCGCAAAAAGTCACGGATATGCTGAAAATGCTTGGAGAAGACGAGGCATCGGACATGCTCAGCGAGCAAAACCATGTGGAAGTCAGCTGCGATTTCTGCGGTCAAGCCTATGAACTCACAGCGGAGCAGGTACGCGCGCTGTTTGATCCGAATGTGGAACCCACTTCGCAATTACATTGATTGCATTGACAAATGCGTAACCATAAAAAAACCGCAGATTACTGCGGTTTTTTTGCTTCGGAATTCTGCTCAGCAGCGGATGGAGCGTTCGGCTGTGCGCTCGTTTGCGGGTTAGCTTGGGCATTGTTTTGTGCCGCTGATGCAGCGTTGGCTGCTGCAGTGGCTGCTTGCTGATTTTGAGGATTCGATGCGCCCGGCTGAACCGTTGACGGCTGATCCATCACCTGCACAAATACTTCGTTGCGCTTAATCATCCCCAGTTGCAGGCGCGCGCGCTCCTGTACCGCATCCTGACT
>CAZCYS010000197.1:0-2723 GCA_964502825.1 uncultured Hydromonas sp.
GCTTTTGCAGGCGCTTTTACTGCCGCTTTGGCTGCGGGTTTCGCTGCTGCTTTTGCAGGTGCCTTCACCGGCGCTTTAGCCGCCTCTTTGGCTGCAGGCTTTACCGCTGGCTTTGCAGTTGTTTTTTTCGCAGGCGCTTTGGTTGCAGTTTTTTTAGCTTCGGCCATCTACCACTCCTTTATTTGAATGAATTGTTGCTCCGTTAAAAAAAGATACATTAATTAAGAATCGATCCAATCATCGCTGATTTGCGTTAAAACGACGATTAAAACCATACGTCATAAATTATTCTTAATTCAGTTGCAATAATAACGCTTTTGATGTAGCAAGAGTATATTTTTAATCACATTTTTTATGCGTTTTCAAGTGCTTTACCAAAAAAACCACAAATTTTTTTATGGCGCGCCCGGCGCGAATCGAACGCGCGACCTTTGGCTTCGGAGGCCAACACTCTATCCACTGAGCTACGGGCGCAAACAGTACCGCTGTTTTATATTTATTTTTTGCGTGCGGCAGTGTAAGTCAAGGTCGCAATCATACCTATTTTTCACAAATTATGCCATGTCTGCGAACGGTTAATCGCTCGGTATGCTCAATTTCACAGATGGTCGCACCATAAATTCAAACTCATAATAACTCTGCATTTATAATGCACAGTAATGCTGTTGAGTGGATTGCCGCTATCGCGATTCGCGCGATTGAATATTAATTTAAAGGTTATTTATGAATGCGTCGACGTGGAAAAATTATGTGATGACCGGTGTCATTTTGGCTGTGGGTCTGCTTGCCGGTTGCAATGTTTCGGCAAAAAATGGAGATACACAAAAAGCAAACACGACCTCAGCTCCGAGCTCCGAGCAAGAGAAAAAAATCAAAGCCGATCTCGAACTGAAAATCGAAAAATTAGAGGTCAAATCGGTTCGCCAGTTACCCTACAGCGATTTGTTCGAAGTGGTGTTGGCCAATAACGAAATCGTGTACACCAATGCCAAGACTGAGTTCACCTTGATCGGTCACATGATCAACAATGCGGACATGTCGGACATGACTCAAGCGCGCATCGATGAGCTGTCAGTAGTGGATTTCAAAGCCTTGCCATTCGCGCAGAGTTTCAAGCAAGTGAAAGGCGACGGCTCTCGCCAGATCGCAGTCTTCGAGGATCCAAACTGCGGTTACTGTAAGGCCTTTCGTCACACTTTGGAAAAGGTCGATAACGTAACGATTCATACTTTCGTCGTTGACATTCTCGGACCGAATTCCACCGCAATCTCCAAACAATTGCTCTGTGCCAAAGATCAAGGCGCTGCATGGGATAACTGGATGCTGCGCAAGCAACTACCCGACAGCTCGGGTGATTGCGACACCTCGGTTCTGGATAAAAATAAAGCCTTGGCGCAGCAACTGGGTGTGACCGGCACACCGACCATTATTTTTGAAAACGGCAAGCGTATTCCTGGCGCCCCTGACAAAGCCAGCTTAGAAGAGATGTTGGCCGCAGTCAAAAAATAATTCGGCACTCACAGAGTGCCCAATTGAACGCCCTAAAAAAGCAGTTGCATCATCCATACGCAACTGCCTTTTTGTTTTTCTGAGCGAACTGATTCAACGCACTAAGACTACTACGCGCCCTGTGCAGCGATTTTCTCTCTCGCCTCATCCAAATTCGCGCACACATACGCTTGTCCCAAATCCTTGAGCCAACCGGTACGCGAAAGCATTTCCTGTGGCTGTTCGCGCAAACCGTAAATATAAATCGGCACGCTTTTCTCCTGATACATCTCCAGCAGCTCGTTGAGCGACTCCACTCCCGACGAATCGACATAAATCATGCTTGAAAAATCCAGCACCAGTGCACGCTTCGGAATATCCAATTGCAATTGATCAATCAACTTCACTGCACCAAAAAATAGAGTACCCACCAAGCGACGCGCCTTCACGCCTTCGGCCTGCTCACCCCACCCAGACAGATCAATCTGCTCCTCAGTGGATAAATACGACACGCGATAAATCAAAGTAAAACATGCAGCCAATATCCCAAATTGTACCGCCGCAGTCAAATCCACAACCACCGTCAAAATAAACACCGCCAACAAAATAAACCGATACGTGATGCGGTAACTTCTCAGACGCGCAAACTCATGCCACTCGCCCATATTGTAGGCAACGAACATCAAAATAGCCGATAACGCCGCCAAAGGAATGTACTGTGCCAAAGGCGCAGCGACCAACACCACGATCAATAACACCAACGCATGAATGATGCCCGACACCGGACTGGTCGCGCCATTTTTAATATTCGTTACCGTACGCGCGATCGTACCCGTCGCCGGCATTCCCCCGAAAAACGGCACCACCATATTCGCAAAACCTTGTGCGAGCAACTCCTGATTCGAGTCGTGTTTATCTTTAATCATATTGTCTGCCACGCGCGCGCACAGCAATGACTCAATCGCACCCAACACCGCCAACGTCGCCGCCGGCGCCACCAGCCCCTTCATCGCCTCCCAAATCACCGGCAAACTCCAGCCACCATCCGCCGCATAAGGCAGCGGGATAGTGAAGGATGGCAAACCCTGCGGAATACCACCGAAGCGCGAGCCGATCGTTTCCACATCCAGATGAAACAACTGCGCCAAAATCGTCGCCACCAACAACGCAATGATCGAACCCGGCGTGGTGCTGCGAATGCGATGAAACATAGCCGACACGCCCTGCGTATTTTG
>CAZCYS010000198.1:0-2714 GCA_964502825.1 uncultured Hydromonas sp.
GTATGTTCGCCGTCACCGCCGGTCTGGAGATGGAGGCGCGCATCGCTGCATTTGAAGCGGCGCATGATGATTACAACAGCATTATGTTCAAGGCGCTGGCCGATCGTCTGGTCGAGGCCTTTGCCGAATATTTGCACGAAAAAATCCGTCAGCAGGATTGGGGTTATGCGCCCGATGAACAATTGTCCAACCTGCAATTGATCAAAGAAGAATACCGTGGCATCCGCCCAGCACCCGGCTATCCGGCGTGTCCGGCGCATGAGGTCAAAACCGATTTATTCCGCGTGTTGGATGCGAACGCGATCGGTATGTCTCTGACCGAAAGTCTCGCGATGTGGCCGGCCTCCTCGGTCAGCGGATTTTATTTCGCACACCCCGAGTCGCGTTATTTCAACGTGGGAACGCAGACGGTTTAATTTGAATCTTGACTGCACGCACAGTAAAAAAGCACATCGATTGATGTGCTTTTTTCATACAGAGCCAGTTGTGGCTTAAACCTGCCTTTCCACCACTTCCGCATCCGGCGCGTTTTTCTTCACGGACTCAATGCCGTTTTCCATCGCCGCTTTGCTGCTGTAATACTCGCTGCGTCCGATCTCTTGGCCGTTGGCGGCCTTGAGCTTGAAGTACGGTTCGCCGTTTTTATTTTCGGTGCGCTCGTAGCGTCCGTCATCCGGCGCGTTTTTACGCACCGATTCGATGCCGTTTTCTGCGGCCACCTTGGTTTTATACAATTCACTGGTCAAAATAATTTGTCCATTGCCTGCTTTGAGGTTGAACATGTATTGACTGTCCTTGGCTTGCTTTAATTCAAAACGACCGGCCATGTTGATCTCCTTGGAAAATAATCTGTCAAAAGATACTTCGTGTTTCATCCGCATTGCGACGACTTGCGCCCATGATCGCGTTTTGATTGTAGCACGGTTTTTTTCGGGAAATAATGACCCAATTGTGTAATTTCTGCGCCTGCGCTTTATTCGACCGATGAATTCTGCTATGGTTATGCCAATTCATTGATTTGCTTGCCTATATTTGCTTGTTTTATGCGCCCTATCTGGCCATTGCGCCTGTTTGATCATCCCGCCCTTGCTCTCCGTAAGACGCTCGGTTTTTACCTGAGCGTACTGGCGTTGCTGACCATGCTCAGTACGCCGGCGCATGGATTGATTGGCACGCAGCAGGCGCGTGCTGTGACTCTGTGTACCGCACAGGGCATGATGACGGTCTGGATGGATGAGACGGATCATCAGGCTGGCCACGACTTTGCCGATTTAAAGCTCAAAGCCAGTCAGCAATGCCTCAGTTGCCTGATCCACCTGCCCAATATTGCGCCACCAGCGCACGCATCTGCCTTGTCTTTCGTGCCAACGCAGCACCATGCTGCGCTTGAACCGAGCGTCGTTGACATCGCCACGCCGCAATGGCGTTGGGCCAGCCCGCGTGCGCCGCCCGTTTGATGTTCCCCAATTGTTAAACCACCCTGTCAATCACCTGCCATCGCAGGTGCGTGTTCTGACATTTAAAAACGTTTATTGAGGACATCATGAAGCATTTACCACTGAAAAACATCATCGGCCTGTGTATCGGCCTGACACTGAGCGCCAGCGTACTGGCCAAAACCACCGCTGACGGCGCATGGGCGCGTGCCACCGTTCCGGGGCAAAACATGGGCGGCGCCTTCGTCACACTGACCTCGGATCGCGACGCGCAATTAATCGGCGCGACGTCGCCGGTTGCGGAAAAAATGGAATTGCACACCATGAAAATGGAGGGCGAAAAAATGCTGATGGCGCAGGTATCCAGCATCCCATTACCCGCCAACACCCAAGTTCAATTGAAACCGGGCAGCCTGCACCTCATGTTCATGGGGTTAAAACAACCGCTCGCCGAAGGACAGACCGTGCCCATCACCTTGAAAATTCAATTATCCTCCGGCTATGTCGAAACCCTGACCATCCAAGCGCCAGTGAAATCTTTGGCACACTCGGTCATGCACCACTAATCGATGATCCGCATTATAAGAAAGAAAACACCATGAAAAAATCACTCCTGACGCTCAGTTTGATCAGCACCATCGCCGTGCTGGGCTTAAACGCCTGCGGCAAAAAGACCCACGACAGCCACATGCCATCACAGACGCAAGGCCAAGCCCAAAATGCCACCCCACCGGCCATGAGCGACATGCCGAGCGAAGTTCGTGCCGTGGGCGATCTGAAAATTGAGGTACAAGGCGCATGGGCGCGCGCAACGGTCGCGGGGCAAAACATGGGCGGCGCATTCGTCAACCTGACTTCGGATCAAGACGCGACGCTGATCGGCGCGACCTCATCGGTTTCGGAAAAAGTTGAGTTGCACACCATGAAAATGGAAGGCGAAAAAATGGTGATGGCGCAGGTACCGAGCATTCCATTGCCCGCCAACACCAAAGTTGAATTAAAGCCGGGCAGCCTGCACATCATGTTCATGAGCCTGAAAGCACCGCTCAAAGAAGGCGACACCGTGACGCTGAAATTGGAGATCAAAAACAAGGCGGGCAAATCCGAGTTCCTCGATCTGCAAGCGCCGGTCAAAGCTTTGGGTGAGGCCATGCCGATGAAAATGTCGCACTGATATTTGATTCGATCAGGCTCGATTAAGTCGACATAATAAAATGCCGCTCATTTTTTAGCGGCATTTTATATTGGCACACCAAGCTCATCTCACGATTTACAAAT
>CAZCYS010000199.1:0-2709 GCA_964502825.1 uncultured Hydromonas sp.
ACAACAGGAATCACAATCCTGGACTCTACCAACTGAGCTACAGCCACCATCGAACGGTTGACCAAATAAATTTGGCCTGCCCGACAGGAATCGAACCTGTGACCCACAGCTTAGAAGGCTGTTGCTCTATCCAACTGAGCTACGGGCAGATTTCTGCAGGCAATGTCAATATGGTCGGAGCGGCGGGATTCGAACTCGCGACCCTCTGGTCCCAAACCAGATGCGCTACCAGGCTGCGCTACGCTCCGAGAAGTGAGATTATATGTGTTCTGTTTTTGCTTTGCAAGTTTTTCTGCTCATTCTGGACAAAAACAAACACATTTGTGCACTTTTATAAAATCGCAGGTCGGTTGCTCGCGCGATTATCGTCACTATACGCATCGGTTTGCGGGAAGTGCTCGCGCAACAGAACGTCCATTTCACCAATCACATGCAGCAAACCATCGCCCCACGTTTTATTGTGCGCGTGTTCGTACAAGGTGTGCACCCATGCATCCCATTGCGCCTGTTCGATGACCTGAGCCAGCGCACGATCCGCGACGATTTCAATGCGCTTGTCGGCGTACAGCAAATAAATCAGTACACCATTGTTCTGCGGCGTGTCCCAGACCTGCATTTTGCCAAACACACCCCAAGCGCGCTCACGCGCCCGTGCGCGACGCATCAGGTATGACCAAGGCAAACGCGATTCAATGGCCACGGCGATTTCCGCCGTGTGTTGTTTTTCAGACTCTTCAATGCGTTGCGCAATCGCCTCGCGCTCCTCTTCGCTGAGCATGGATTTGACCTGCCACGAGAAGGTCAGCCAATGGCGCAACACGCGTTTGATTTGCTCCCACAATGATAGATCCAGCGGTGTAAATGCCTTCATTACCAACTCCCTCCTGCACCGCCACCACCGGCATCACCGCCGCCGCCAGAACCACCCCAGCCGCCGCCAAAACCACCACCGGAGCCACCGCCCCAGCCGCCGGAGCCGCCACCCCAACCACCACCAAAGCCACCGCCCCAGAAAATATCGTTGTTGCGATGATTATTTGATGAGCGCTGAGTCGCCATTTGATACGAACGACCGCCAAAAATCAGGATGAAGATAAACACCGCAATCCCCGCCATCAAGCCCAAACCGAGCACGCTGGTCATGCTATAAGCGATCAAACCAGCCACGCCACCCGCTGGTGGCGCAACGAGCCAACGGCTGGTCGCACCGGCAATGCCTGAACCGATGATCGCCAAAGCACCAATGAGAATCAGTATATCCAACAGCCCTACTTGTTCTACCTGCTGATTGGCAGCATTAACCCCGGGCGCAGGCAATTGCTCACCCTCAATCAGCTTCATCAGCTGAGTCGTAGCAGCCTCCAAACCAGCAGCGTATTGACCCTGCTTGAACGCCGGCGTGATGTATTCATTGGTCACCCGTTTGGCAAGGACATCGGGAATCGCACCTTCGAGATGACGCATGACGTAAATCCAAACCTTGCGATCATTCGCAGCCACCACGATCAAAACACCGTCACCCACGCCTTTTCGACCGAGTTTGTAGGTCTCGGCGGCACGTTGCGAATAGCTGAAAATATCTTCAGGCGCAGTGGTGGGCACGGTGATGACCGCGATTTGACTGCCTTTGGCTTTTTCAAACGCAAGCAGCTTTTGCCACAACACCTCTTCCTCAGTCGGCGAAAGAATATTCGCCTGATCAACCACCAGCTTGGTCAATGGCGGAATCGGCTGCAAGCCTTGTTGCGCTTGCGCAAAACCTGAAAACAAGCTCGCCAGCATAAGCAAGGTGAATAGACTCAAGAGCCAGTGTTTCAGGGTACGAAAGGGTTGGGTGCTCAACATCATTGTGTGCCGTATCGCAGGGATATGCATGAAAATCCAGTGTTCATGTCAGCTCATGAGCGCATCGGTTTTGACCCATGGGCCAGACGGATGCGCTCGGAGCGAATATGAGGCTGATTATTGTTTCGGCGCAGGGGCTGCACCGGAAGAACCGCCCACATTGAATTCCACTTTTGGCGCCGTGCTGATTTCCGCTTCATTCGCCACGGTGTAGTTGGCTTTTGGCGTGTAGCCAAATACTTTTGCGGTCATATTGTTCGGGAAGGTGCGCAAAGTGGTGTTGTACTGCTGCACGCTGTCGATGTAGTTTTTACGTGCGACGGCGATGCGGTTTTCAGTACCTTCCAACTGGGCGCGCACTTCTTGGAACGCCACATTGGATTTCAAATTCGGATAATTTTCCGATACCACCAACAGGCGCGACAATGCGCCTTGCAATTGGTTCTGTGCGGCGATGAATTTCTGGAACGCCGCCGGATCGTTGATCAATTCCGGTGTCACCTTCATGCCCGCAACCGATGCACGCGCTTGGGTCACTTCGGTCAACACGCTCTTCTCAAAGTTGGCTTCCGCTTCAGCGGTTTTCACGATATTCGGAATCAATTCCGCACGGCGTTGATACTGGTTAACAACTTCCGACCACTTGGCTTTGATGGCCTCGTCCTGCGCCTGCATGGTGTTATACCCACAGCCGGACAACAACATCGTGGCGGCAACAATCACTGCTGATAATAATGAACGCATTTCGCGACTCCTTACTTGATGATATTCACATAAAAACTCGGTGGCGAGCGTGGCTTCATGGACGCAAAGCCCTTGTTGTCGCCACTTTCCACTACGCGAAGCAGTATAACTCAGTTCGTG
>CAZCYS010000200.1:0-2705 GCA_964502825.1 uncultured Hydromonas sp.
CGAATACGTCCCGCACAACGCCATCATCGGCGTCGGCACCGGCTCCACCGCCGATTTATTCATCGACGAGCTGGCCAAAATTAAGGACAACATCATCGGCGCCATCGCCAGCTCCAACCGCACTGCCGAACGTTTGGCAGGCTATGGCATCAAAGTATTTGATGTGAACGAAGTACGCGACGTGCCCGTTTACATTGACGGAGCGGACGAAATCGACCCACGCGGCTACATGATTAAAGGCGGTGGCGCAGCCCACACCCGTGAAAAAATCTGCGCCTCCGTTGCGCAAAAATTCATCTGCATCGCCGACGCGAGCAAAGAAGTGGACGTGCTCGGCAAATTCCCCCTACCGATTGAAATCGTACCGCTCGCACGCGAAGCCGTCGCGCGTCGCTTGACTGCCATCGGCGGCCTGCCGATTTGGCGCGTCAAAGACGACGCACCGATTGTCACCGACAACGGTTGTCACATCCTTGACGTACATGGATTACAAATCACCGACCCACTTGCACTGGAGCGCGAACTCACCCTGATTCCGGGCGTACTCACCGTCGGTATTTTTGCCCAACAGCCCGCGCATGTTGCGCTCATCGCCACGGCGGATGGGGTGAAAGAGCGGGTTTATCGCTAAACATGATTCATAAAAAAGGGCGCACAATGCGCCCTTTACTTTTTTGAATAAAAACTCAATTCGTCAAAATCGGATACTGCCCGATATAGGTTGGATTTTCCGCCTGTTGTCGCATAAAATCCGCCACGTCTTTGCGCGAAATCATATTGACCCGCGCGCCTTTTGTCGGCTCGGCCAGCACGCGATAGCGTCCGGTCAATGGTCCATGGGTCAATATCCCCGGACGCACGAACATCACATTCGGATACTGCGCTGCGAGGATTTTTTCCATCAGGGTTTTTTCGGCATATATCTCGCCCAGCAGTAGTTTAAATGTGGTTTTCACCGGCCACGAGCTGTATTTCATGCTGTCACCCGCACCAAATCCGGTCAATACGATCAGCGGTGGCTGCGCACCGGTGGCTTTGATCGCGTTCAAAATCGCTCTGGGCGATTGAATATACAGACCGGTTGCTTTACGACTCGTACCCGTCCCCAGCGTGACCAAAATCGCGTCCACGCCGTCGATGGCCTGCGCGATGTCCGCTTCATTCAGCGCACTGCCGACGATTTTATGCACGCGCTCATGCTCGGGAATCGTCCCGATGCTGCGCGACAAGGTATTGACCGTATGCCCGTGGTCAAGCAGTTGCTTGACCAGTTCCAAGCCCACGCCCGCCGATGCGCCGATGACTGCGAATTTCATATAGCCTCCACTCACTTGATGATTGTGTGCATGATTTTATCTCAGAATTCACCTGCCGATGTCACTCAACCAATACCACTACGAAGCACAACTTCGGTCTTTGGCTTCATAATCCTTTTGCAGCAGGTAGGCAACGGCCTCTTGATCCACGCACGAGCTGATGCCGCTAAACACGAGTGTGTGGCCATCGCCTTCGCGCGTGAGTAACGGGCTGTTGAAATACTGCGCCATGCGAACGGCATTCGCATACGGCGTGGTCGGGTCGTGTCGTTGCGCGACAAACAACAGCTTGGGCAACTCTTTGGCAACCACAGGAATACGCGCTTGATCGGTTCCTACGTGCGGCCAAAAATGACAGGACTCGAATAACTCCGCCTCGGTTTTTGGTCGATGGTCGCTGAACGTGGCGGCCTCGTCCACACGTCGCCACTGCGCCAAGGCATTCTCTTTGTCCAAGTGTACCGCGCCATCGGCACAATTGATAGCGCCCAATGCTTCATTAGACGCTTCATTTGGCAATTGCTGCATGAGTTGGGCGAAAGGTCGCGCCGAACCGCGATTCAACGCCTGCAATGCACGCGCCAAATCCGGCCAGTGATCATCCCAGAGTAGATACGTTCCCATCGCAGACAACACCTCATCCACCCCGATGCGTGTGCGCGCATTGACCACCAGAGGTTTTGACTCCAATTTTCTCAACAATTGGTGAAACTGCGTCTGAGCCGTTTGCGGATCTGACGATAGAAAACAAACTCGTTCGCGCGCGCAATACGCGGCAAATCGCTCAAAAGTGGCTTGAAAGCCTTTTTCTTGATTGATACGCTGAGTGAAGTAGTCCTCCGACAGGTCAACCACGCCGTCCAGCACCAAAGCGCGCACCGATTGAGGAAACTGTTCTGCATAGCTGGCCACCACCTTCGTGCCATACGAGTAGCCAATTGCCGTCAGCTTTTCATTGCCCAAAGCCTTGCGAATTTGCTCCAAGTCATAGACCGCTTCGCGGGTGCTGATGTGCTTTAATACATCCAAGCCCGTATGCTCAATACAAGCGCGCACAAACAGCTCATTCTCAGACACCGTGCTATCGGATGAATCATTCGCTGCAATCGGGCAGGATATGGTTGGCGTGGAAGGCGCAACACCTCTGGGTGCGTAGCCAATGATATCGTAAGCCGCCAGCAAAGGCGCATTCGCCGCCGATGGCGTAACCGACGGATTCATCCCTGATTCACCGGGACCACCGGCCAAAACCACCAAATCACCTTGCTTTTGCTGCTTCGCAGGCAGGCGCGTCAGCGTGAGTGTGACCCGTTGTTGCGCAATCGTATCGGTTGACGATGGCGCCGCGTCATAAGACAGCGGCACATCCAAAGACGCGCATTGCAAATT
>CAZCYS010000201.1:0-2697 GCA_964502825.1 uncultured Hydromonas sp.
GGTCATCGTCATCGGAGCGACGGGTTTGGTGGGGCGTGCGTTGGTGGAACAATTGGCGCAAAACGACGGGGTGGAACGCATCGTCACGCTCACGCGGCGGGCGGTTGAATATAACAGCCCAAAGGTGGAGAACCATGTACTGGATTTTGCGCAGTTGGCGCGCCATGCCGAACTATTTCGAGGCGACGTGTTGTTTTCCTGCCTCGGAACGACGCGCCAGCAAGCCGGCTCCATCGCCGCGCAACGCGTGGTGGATGTGGATTATCAATTCGCCGCCGCGCAATTGGCCGCGCAGCAAGGGGTGCGGCATTATATTCTCGTCTCTTCCAGCGGTGCGGATGCGAGCAGCCGCAATGCGTATTTGCAGATGAAGGGCGAGTTGGAGCAGAAAGTGAGCGCCTTGCCATTCGCGCGCATCAGCATTGTCCAGCCGTCGTTATTGTTGGGTGAGCGCACCGAGCGGCGCGTGGGTGAGCAATTGGGCGCGTGGCTGTTGCCGCTGATTTGCCAGCTCCCCGGTTTGCGCCGCTTTCGCCCGATACGCGGTGAGGAGGTGGCGGCGAAGATGATTCGCATCAGTCAGTCACCGTCGAAGCAGGGGGCAAACTCAGATCACCATGCGGGGCAAAACGTGGAGCGCTTTCGTCTGGACGAGTTGTTTGATTGAATACGGTGAAAAATGAGCTGATGAATCGATAAGCCGATTTATTTACCAATACAAAAACTGGAGAAAATCACGCCGAGCAGGTCGTCTGCGGTGAATTCGCCGGTGATGGCGTTGAGCTGCTCTTGCGCCAGACGCAACTCTTCGGCGAACAGGTCGAGTTTTTGATCTTGCGTGAGCGCATGCGCGTAGGCCATTTGCAGGTGTTCATCGGCCGCACGCAGGGCAGTGAGGTGACGTTCGCGGGCGATGAAGCTGTCATCGGTGGTGGTTTCAAAACCGACGATTTCCAGTAGACGAGCGCGCAATGCGTCCAAGCCAGCGCCGGTTTTCGCGCTGATGGCGAGGCTGTTGCCATCCAAAACCGCAGGCGCACTGTTTGCCAAATCCATTTTGTTGTGCAGGGTGAGAAACGGCACATGTGCGCCTACGCGCGCACGCAGTTGGCTCAATAATTCATCATCCAAATGGTCGGCGTGGTCGGCATGATCCGCGTCTATCCGCGCATCGATCAAATGCAATACCACGTCGGCGCGCTCCACCGCCGCCCAAGTGCGCTCAATACCGATTTTTTCGACCACATCGTCGGTCTCGCGCAGTCCGGCGGTATCGATGATGTTCAGCGGCACGCCGTCAATCTGGATCGCTTGGCTGACGGTATCGCGCGTCGTGCCCGCGATGTCGGTGACGATGGCGATGTCTTGTCCCGCGAGTGCATTGAGCAGCGATGATTTGCCGACATTGGGTTGGCCGACCAAAACGACGTTCACGCCGTTGCGCAGCAGCGCACCTTGCTTGGCTGAGTGCAACACGGCGCCGAGTTGGGTTTGAATGCGATCGAGTTGGCCGAATGCATCGGCTTTTTGCAGAAAATCGATTTCCTCTTCAGGGAAATCGAGCGTCGCTTCGACCAACATGCGCAGGTGAATGACCTGCTGCACCAGTTCGTGAATGCGATTGGAGAATACGCCGGAGAGTGAACGCACCGCGCTTTTGGCGGCGGATTCGGTGGCGGCCTCGATCAAATCGGCGACGCCTTCGGCCTGCGCCAAGTCCATTTTGTCATTGAGAAAGGCGCGCTGGGTGAATTCGCCCGCGTGCGCGAGGCGGATATTAGGCACGGCATTCAGACAGCGGCGCAGCAGCAATTGCATCACCACGGGGCCGCCGTGTCCTTGTAATTCGAGCACGTGTTCGCCGGTGTAGGAGTGCGGCGCGGGGAAATACAGCGCAATACCGTGGTCAATAGCTTGTCCGTCGGTGTCGATAAACGCTCCGTAATGCGCATGGCGTGGCGAGAGTGTGCGCTTACATATTTGCTCGATCAGCGCCTGAATCGTCGCCTGCGAACCGGAGGCGCGAATCACGCCGACGCCGCCACGACCGGCTGCAGTGGCGATGGCGACGATGGTTTCGGTATGCTCAGTGGACGCGGTGGGTGGTGCGGATTGAGCGTACTGGGCGGCGTGCGTGGTGTTTATCATTGGTGATTGCGTGGTGTGTTTGGCGTGTTGGTATTGCTTGTCTACGCCCGAGCGGGCGGCTACAATGCCCCATTTTTGGACATTTTATCATGCTGACGATGAACGACGTGGGCTTGTTTGTGCTGTGCGCATTGACCTCGGCGTTGACGTCGGTGATCGGTGTGGGCGGCGGCATGACTTTGCTCGCGACCTTGCCCAATGTGTTGGCGCCGAATCTGGTGATTCCGATTCACGGCGCGACGCAGTTGATCAGTAATTTGTCGCGCTTGGCGCTGGACTGGCGTTTGGTGGCGTGGCGGCTGATTGTGCCATTTTTGCCCGGTGCCTTGATCGGCGCGGGTTTGGGCTATTTCTTGCTGGGCAGTTTTTCGTTTGCGTATTTACCCTTGCTATTGGGCGTATTTATATTGCTGGTGACGTGGACGCGGTTGGTGCAGCGCTCGGGCGTATTGTTTAATAATATGACGGTGCTCGGCGTTTTTCTGACCAGTACCTCGCTGTTCATCGGCTCGATGGGGCTGATTTTGCCGTCGGTGTTGCTGCATCAAG
>CAZCYS010000202.1:0-2695 GCA_964502825.1 uncultured Hydromonas sp.
CCAGATAGTCGGCGACCCAAACCCGCGCAGTATGCACGACACGCTGAACCGGCGTCACGAACGCCCACGCCAGCGCATCTCGCACGATCGGTGGCCCGTTAAGTACGAGCATGGCAATCGCAATGGCACTGGCGATGAGCACGCGCATCCAGTCGGGAGTCGTGCGACGAAATAAATTGTAGCTGGAGTCCATGACGCTCCTGATCCTGCGTCAAAGATTATTCGTATACGAACAGCGAGCTAAAGCGGTTCAAGTGCTCCAAAGACATACCCGAGCCGCGCACCACGCACAACAGCGGGTCATCAGCCACGTATACCGGCAGGCCGGTTTCTTCTTGCAACAAGCGATCCAAATCTTTGAGCAATGCACCGCCACCGGTCAATACGATACCGGCTTCGGCAATATCCGCACTCAATTCCGGCGGAGTTTGCTCCAGCGCGATTTTCACCGTGGAGACAATCGCGTTGAGCGGCTCGGAAATGGCTTCCAAAATTTCATTGGAGTTGACCGTGAAACTGCGCGGCACGCCTTCGGCCAAATTGCGGCCTTTGACTTCCATCTCGGCCACTTGCGCGCCTGGGAAAGCCATACCGATTTCTTTTTTGATCAATTCTGCGGTCGGCTCACCGATCAACATGCCGTAGTTGCGACGGATGTAGTTGACAATGGATTCGTCGAATTTATCGCCACCGACGCGCGTGCTGTTTTTATACACCATGCCGCCCAATGAAATCACACCGACTTCGGTCGTACCGCCACCAATATCAACGACCATCGAGCCGCGCGCTTCAAATACCGGCAAACCCGCGCCCAGTGCCGCCGCCATCGGCTCCTCGATCAAGTGCGCTTCGGATGCGCCGGCATTTTCGGCGGATTCACGAATCGCGCGACGCTCCACTTGGGTCGAGCCGCACGGCACGCAAATCACGATGCGCGGGCTGGGCTTGAACAAATTGGATTCGTGTACTTGGCGGATGAAGTATTCGAGCATTTTTTCAGTGATGCTGAAATTGGCAATCACACCGTCTTTCATCGGGCGAATCGCGTCGATATTGCCCGGCACTTTACCGAGCATCAGTTTCGCTTCCGAGCCGACGGCTTTGACCATCGGGCGACCGGTTTTGGTGTCGTGTTGAATCGCCACCACCGATGGCTGATCCAGCACAATGCCTTTGCCGTTGGCATAAATCAGCGTATTGGCCGTACCCAAGTCAATCGCCAAGTCATTTGAAAAATATTTGCGTATAAAATTAAACATGTTATCCCTTTGTTCACCCAATCATTTTTAATCGTGACGGGTCAACATCCTCCTTAAAATGAGGCGTTGACCACTCAAATTCTGTTGACCGCACCGATTGCTCGCGCATTGATTCCAATGCCTTGTGTAAAACTTCTGTTGACCGCAGCGGCGGTTTGTTTGGAGAATCGAATCGGCGGATTTTGCGCGGCGTCATTAAACCAGCTTTTTGTGTGACTTTTACGGAGCTTTGCCCCAACCACAGAAAACACCGATCTACGCCAAAGTGTGCAAGCGCGTAATGATACAGGAAAACCCGCAAATTCGTGGTAATTTTGTGATAATTTCTGCTTAAAAACATTGACTTATGTGTGGTTATCGCCTGCGCGGCACCATTCAATCCGCACACACCACACACACAGCACAAACCGATACTCTACTCATCCAATCCGAAACCCACCGACCAACCTGTCCCCAATTTCAACGTTTACATATAGTGCTCAGGCAGCATTGAACCGACGTATTTTTGCAGATGACGCCAAAAACTACCCGGCTCACGGTTTATTTTTGTCCCGCTCGGCTCGGCAGTGCCTGCGGCCTCATCGGTCGCCGGATCCGCACCCAAATACCAATACGTCTTGCCTTGCGCGTCCTGTCGCATCTGGAAACTGAACCTCGGGTTCAACTGAGTGATAATCAATTGACGCAATTTTTCAGCCAACTGCGGCTGCTCAACCAAAACCCCGACCTCGGTATTGCCCGTGACCGAGCAGTGATCCAGATTCATCGAGCCGACAAAGCTCTCCTTGCCGTCAATCACCACCACCTTGGAATGCAAAGCCGTGCGCGAACCGCGAATCGAGAAAATCGGATGACGCCACTCCGGCTCCGGCGCAACGTCGGGATAGCCGCGCAATTCATACAGACCAACACCCGCCGCCAACAATCGATCACGGTAATAATCGTAATGCCCATGAATCACTGGCACATCGTTTGATTGCAGCGAATTGGTCAACACCGTCACCGCCACGCCGCGCTGCTGCAATTGGATCAAAAAATCGGTCAATTCGTCACCGGGCAAAAAGTAAGGGCTCACCACCAGCACCTCGTTTTGCGCACGATCCATGGCCTGAATCAAGGCGTCAAACACTTGCGTGTCGCGCCGAATTTCATCTTTATTCGGCAAATGAATCATCGGCGGCTCGGGTGGTCGGGTAATTTTATCGGGCGGATCCATCAGAAAGCGAACTTTGCCCCACACCATGCGGTTCACCACTTCGTCCAACATGCTGTCCTCGGTTTGCTTGAGCACCTGCAAATACGGGTGGCGCTGCACCCGCTCTTTGCGGGTCAAACGATTCGTACTCAACAACATTTTGGCGATTTGTTCACGCCGCAGTTCGAGGTATTTCGCATCGAAATCATCCACGCCCATGACCTGTTTCGAGTTCCAATAC
>CAZCYS010000203.1:0-2691 GCA_964502825.1 uncultured Hydromonas sp.
AGGGCAGCTTCGCGCGCGGTGTGCCGTTCCAAGACAACCCGAATACCGGCGACTGCCGCATCAGCGGCATGTGTGCTTCATTGGTCGGTTTGGAGCAGGGCGACCCGTATGCGGTGGCGCGGATTTTACTGCTGCACAGCGTGATTTTGAGCAGTGGCGGCCTGCCGTTGTTCTATCTGGGGGACGAGGTCGGTACGCTCAATGACTTTGGTTACCAGAGCGATCCGAATAAGCAGGACGACAGCCGTTGGGTGCATCGCCCACCGCGTGATGCTGCGCGTTACGCGCAGCGTACGGACTTGAGCACCAGCGCAGGGCAGATTTATCAGGGCTTACGACATTTGATTGAGCTGCGCAAAAACACCGACGCGTTGTCTGGCGCGCGTCTGACCATTTTTGACTGCAAAAACCCGCATGTGCTCGGCTATCTGCGCAATGATGCGGTTTTGGTTTTGGCCAATTTCAGTGAAGCCGATCAAACCGTGCTGGCCCATGTACTGTCCGCCATGCCGACGCAGGCGCGTGATTTGATCAGTGGCGAGCATTACGCTTTGGATGCGGATTTATGCCTGAAACCGTATCAAGTGCTGTGGCTCCAGATTAAAGCCTAATACGCATTGAGCCGTAATCGGCGCACGTTGATAACACCACGCACGCAGGGTTTAATTCGGTGCGTGGTGCATTTTTTTATGGATGCGAAATAGCTGCATGATCGAAATATAAAAACCGATCATGGCAAAGGCAATCGTCATGTAACCGATGCTCACGCCCAACAGTTCGCTCACATAACCCACGACCAAGCCAGCACTTTGAGCGCCGATGATGATGCAAAACATCAGCAACGCGGAGAATTTTGCCGTATCGTGCGGCGCAAAATCGATCAAATGATTGAGCAAAATCGGGAATACCACGCCGATGCCGACACCGGCAAAAAAGTTGGTGACAAACATATACGGCAGCGTCGCGGAGTTCGGAAAAAATGCGATCAGCACAAATGCCACGCAACCGACCAAACTCAAGCGAATCAATCGCTGCTCAATCGTCAATTCGCTGTGAATGAATGCTTGCCAACTGCGCACCAGCACCATCCCGAGCGTGAACCCGACCAAACCCACGCGCGCCTGATCCAGTGCGATTTCACGGCCGGAATGTGCGTAATTGACGAACCAAAAGCTGTGCCCCCACTCCACATAACCGATCAAAATCGCCGCTATCCACGCCCAAATCGCCCACGGCGCGAACATCAATTGCAGATAAGTATGCGCGTGTTGGGCAGGTGCGCTTGGCGTTGAGGAGTCGTGCGATGTTTCGTGCGAGGTGTCCTGTGCAGACGAAATCAGCGACAACTGCGCAATCGCCTGTCGAATCTGTGCGCGACTGTATGCAAACAGCAACACCAGCACCAATACCGTGAACACCGCATACGGCACGCGCCAGTTCGGATACGCGCGCAGTAGCACAATCACCCAAATCGGCGCAATGCTCGCACCGATGCTCCAGCCCACATCGAGCAAAGCCAAGACACGCGCGCGGATGCTGCTGACCAACTGCATTTTGCCGATCAGCGTATGCCCCAGCGTCGCCATCGCGATCACCATGACTTCATACAGGATAAAGCCGCTGATGAGCATGGCAAAGCCCGTACTTGCGACCATGATGCCGATGGCAACCAACATACCCAGCAAATAAGTCATCAGCAGGTGGCGTGCCGACACGCGATGCACCAAATCACCGCCTAAAAATGCGCCGATGGCGCTGCCGACATTGCCCCAAAACACCAGCCAGCCAATGTGCTTGGGTGTAAGGGTCAAATCAGCGGAAATTTCGGTGGTCAGACTGCCCAGCAAATTGCCAAAAATACCGGCGCAGAGAATGCTAAACATAATGAGCCAAGCCAGAATGGGGACTTGGCGGATAAATTCACGAGTATTCATAAAAACCTTGCTTGTTAAGGTGACATTCTAAACCTTTTGCGTCAATCGCGTGCGCGCACGGCACGACGCGCGCGGCAAAAACCTTGGGGCAAGGCAGGCGCATCGCTTATAATGGCGGGCAATGCGCACAGATTGCGCACATTTACAGTCCGTCGGTGCATCGTCATCAATGCCGCCGGACGTAGGGAAAGAATATGAAATTTATAGATGAAGCCAAAATCGAAGTCATCGCCGGTAATGGTGGCAATGGCGTGGCGAGTTTTCGCCGTGAAAAACACAAACCGAACGGCGGACCGGACGGTGGCGACGGCGGGCGTGGCGGCAGTGTTTATGCCGTGGCCGACGAAAATTTGAACACGCTGATTGACTACCGTTTTACCAAAAAACACCTCGCGCAAAATGGTGAGCGCGGCCAGTCCAGCGACTGCTACGGCAAGGGTGGCGAAGACATCACGCTGAGAATGCCGGTTGGCACCATGATTTTCGACGCGGAGTCGGGCGATTTGCTGCACGACTTGGCGCAGTCGGGGCAAACCGTACTGCTCGCCAAAGGTGGCGAAGGCGGCTTGGGCAATATCCACTTTAAATCCTCGACCAACCGCACCCCGCGTCAATGCACGCCGGGTACGGAGGGCGAACGTTTTGCCCTGCGTTTGGAGTTGAAAGTATTGGCCGACGTCGGTCTGCTCGGTATGCCCAATGCGGGTAAATCCACGCTGATTTCAGCGGTGTCCAATGCGCGTCCGAAAATCGCCGA
>CAZCYS010000204.1:0-2671 GCA_964502825.1 uncultured Hydromonas sp.
GCCACCGGCAGTTGGATGCTCAGAATGAATCCGTTGGCTGGATATTGAGCCAGCTCATCCACGGGGCGATCGCCCGTCGTGGTGATGATCAAGGTCTTTAAGTCTGCGCCGCCAAAGCATGGCATGGTCGGGCATTTCGCCGGTAAAGCGATTTTTTGCAGCACCGTACCGTCGGGTGCGGTTTGCACGATTTGCCCGCCTTCAAACAGTGCGCCCCAATAATTCCCAGCCGAGTCAACCACTGCGCCATCGGGGCGGCCTTGATACGGTTCGCTTGGATTACTTTGCTGGCGCGTGTCCACCGTCTGGACAAACACTTGGCGGTGGCTCAATGCGCTTTCTACGGGTAATTTTTCTGAAAAATCATAGCGATACACCGTGTGTGCCTGCGTGTCGGCGTGATACACGCGCGTACCGTCGGGTGACATCGCCCAGCCGTTTGCCGTGGTCACGCCCCAGTCTTGCCACGGTTTTTGCGCGGCTTGTTCACCGAGAATGGCTTTGAGTTCACCTCGTTCGAGACAATACAACCCCGCACCGGCATGGGTTTTCGGCGCGAATAGCGAGCCAATCCACCAGCGGCCTTGCGCATCCACACCGCCGTCGTTAAAACGTGTGGTGGCGGTGTCGTAGGGTGCGGCGATCCAAATTTCGGGCGTAATATCGGCGCTTTCAATATCCGGATTCAATCGGGCAATACCTGCCCGCAGCGCGAGCAGTAATTCACCCGAATCGCTCAAGGCAATCGCACCCGGGTCAAATGCATCACGCTGTGGCAACTGCCATACACGGTGTTCTGCATCCGAATGGCGATGAATGCGGCGTTTCGGAATATCAATCCAAAACCAACATTGGCGTTGGTCATCCCACAACGGCGATTCGGCCAAACCCGCGCGTTCGCTTTCGGGATTTGCAGCGCCGTATAAAATCTCGATGTTCATGGCGATCAATGCTTATTGTGCCGCTTGTGGTGATTGCGCAGCCAAAAACGCTTCGCGTGCGAGCGCCTGAATGCCGACAAAATCATTGTTTGCCAGCTTGTCTGCCGGTGCAATCCATGTCCCGCCGAGTGCGACGACGTTCGGTTGCGCCACATAATCGGCCACTTTTTCCAGACGCACGCCGCCGGTCGGCATGAATTGAATGTGTGGCAGAGGCGAGGCCAAAGATTTGATCATATTCAAGCCACCGACCACTTCGGCGGGGAAGAGTTTCACCACTTTGAATCCGGCATCGGCCAAGGTCAATGCTTCGGAAGGCGTGGCACAGCCCGGGATGAATGACCAACCTGATTCGACAATCGCTTTGAGCAAGCTCGGCGACGTGCCCGGACTGACACCAAACTCGGCGCCTGCATCGCGTGCGGCGCGAATATTGTCATCATTCAAAATCGTACCCGCGCCAATCACCAGCTCAGGGCATGTCGCGCGCATGGTGCTGATGACCTCCAATGCAGCAGGTGTGCGCAAGGTGACTTCCACCACGGTCAAGCCGCCGTCTTGCAAAGCACGGGCGAGCGGCGCAGCATGGTTGACATCGTTCACGACGACGACGGGGACGATTTTGCATTGGGCGAGGGCGGTGTGTAGTTTGTTCATGATGCTCCTTTATGAATGACTGAGGTGGGGCGTTACTTTGCGTTTGAGCAATTCGATTAACTCGGCTTGCATGTATTGGTAGTGGTCGGGAATATCGAGGCAAATAATGCGCTTGTTGTGCAAAAGGCGCGGGTATTTTTGCGTCAATTTACGCCGGTGGGTATTTTCCATGACAAAAATGACATCTGCCCATTCGATTTGCTCCGCTGATACCATCACGTCGGCGTCGTGTGAAACGCCTGCCGAATCGGTTTCGGTGTGTGCATAATCAGCAAAAACCTGCTCCGCAGTCGGGCTGCGCAGTTGATTTTTGCCGCAGATGAACAAGACTCGGGTCACAGCGTGTCATCCTCCAGCAACCAAGTCGCACCCAGCTCGGCGCGTCCGACATGGCGTCGCGCCACGGCAAACATATCGAGCCAGTATTCGGTCACGGCGGGCGGTTTCACGGCATTCGGGCGGGCGGCCAGTTCAGCTTCATCGACCTCCAGTTGTAATACGCCGTTTTCGGAGTCCAATACCATCCAGTCGCCGTTTTGGATTTTGGCAATCAAGCCGCCGTCCAAAGCCTCGGGCGAGACATGAATGGCCGCAGGAACTTTGCCCGAAGCGCCGGACATACGGCCATCGGTCACGAGAGCGATTTTTTGTCCGCGATCTTGTAGCACGCCCAGCGGCGGTGTGAGTTTGTGCAGCTCAGGCATGCCGTTGGATTTTGGCCCTTGGAAACGCACCACGGCGATGAAGTCCTGTCCGTCCAATTCGCCCGCGTCAAACGCAGCTTGCAATTCGGTTTGCGATTCAAATACTTTGGTCTGTGCGCGAATCACGCGGTGTTCGGGTTTGACCGCCGAGGTTTTAATCACGGCGTTACCCAGATTTCCTTGCAGCAGTTTCAAGCCGCCATCAGGCGAGAATGCTTCGGCGAACGGGCGCACAATGTTTTTGTCCAAGCTGCGCACTACGCCGACACGCCATTTCAATGTATCGCCATCCAAATACGGCTCTTGCGTATAGGGCGCAAGCCCTTTGCCCATTTGATTCGATACCACGGTGTCCACGTCGTCGTGCAG
>CAZCYS010000205.1:0-2665 GCA_964502825.1 uncultured Hydromonas sp.
ATGAAAATCGCACGGCTGGCGTAGCGGATATGACGCTGTTGCTCCGAGTACGTCAGAATAGTCAAAAATACACACACATTTATATGAAGCGTCCTTTTTATACCGTTTTAGCCGCTCAGTTTTTTTCGTCTTTAGCAGATAACGCTTTAATTTTGGCCAGCATTGCCCTGCTGCGCGAAATTTTGAATGATCCAAGGCCGGGCGATACCGAGCCATTACTCAAGTTCTTTTTCACCGTTGCGTACGTCGTACTCGCACCGTTTGTTGGTGCGTTTGCCGACTCGCGCCCAAAGGGCAAGGTGATGTTCATCACCAATTTAATCAAGGTAGTGGGTTGTTCCATCATGTTGTTGGGTGTGTCGCCGTTGATGGCGATGGTGATTGTCGGTCTGGGCGCGGCGGCGTATTCGCCGGCCAAATATGGGATTGTGACGGAGTTGGTTCCGGCCAAGGATTTGGTCGCGGCCAATGGTTGGATTGAGACTTTGACCGTGCTGTCGATTATTTTCGGTACGGTCTTGGGCGGGTTTTTGTCCTCGCCTGGCGTGCATACTTGGCTGGTTGGGCATTATCCAACGTGGTCGCTTAGCCCCGGTTTGACTGCGGTGACAATGATTTGTGTGATTTACGGTATTGCGGCGTTGTTGAATAAAATGATTCCAGACAGTGGTGTGCGCTACCGCAAGCAGCATATCCATCCGGTGGCGTTGACCAAGGAATTTATCCAAAGCTCAAAGGTGCTGTGGACGGATAAACTGGGGCAAATCACGCTGTCGATCACCACACTGCTGTGGGGCGTGGCCGCGGTAATGCAGTTTATCGTGCTGGATTGGGCGCAGTTGGATTTGGGCAAGGATTTGAAGCAGGCGTCGTATATGCAGGCGTTTGTCGGTGTCGGTAGTACGCTCGGCGCGGTGTTGGCGGCGAAATATATTTCGATGCGCAAAGCCACAAGCGTGATTCCAATCGGGATGTTTTTGGGTATATCGCTGATCAGCATGATTTGGATTCGATCGGTTTGGATGGCGTTCCCGCTGATGATGGGGATTGGCGCTTTGGCCGGATTTTTCCTCGTGCCGATGAATGCGATGTTGCAACACCGTGGTTATACGCTGTTGTCGGCGGGGCATTCGATTGCGGTACAGAATTTTAATGAGAACTTGAGTATTTTGGTGATGTTGGGCATGTACTATTTGTTGAAAAACTCGGGTATGACCTTGCATCAGTCCATTGTGATTTTTGTGGTATTAATTACGGTGTTGATGGCGTTGATCTATGTGTGGTATCTGTATAATCGCACACGGCACAATGCCGATGCGCTCATTGATGAGATGCCCGACCACCATTGATATTCTGAATGATATCGGCGGTGGCGGGTGTGTTTATATTTTTTAAGGTGTGAGATCAGTACGATGAATAATGCTGAGTTATTGGATTTGGTTCGACGGATTCCCGATCATCCGAAAAAGGGGATCCTTTTCTATGATATCACCACGGCCTTGCAAAGCGCGCAGGGTTTGCGGGCGGTGATTCGCGGCTTGCTGTCGCATTGCGACGGCCTGAAAATCGATAAAGTGATCGGTACGGAGGCGCGCGGATTCATTTTTGCGCCGACCATTGCGTATGAGTTAAATGCGGGTTTTGTGCCGGTGCGTAAGCCGAATAAGCTGCCGTTTAGCCGAATTGGTTTTGATTATGATTTAGAATATGGCACGGATCGTTTGGAAATTCACACCGATGCGATTGCGCCGGGTGAGAATGTTTGGATTGTCGATGATTTGCTCGCGACTGGCGGAACGGCGCACGCTGTGACCGAACTGGTCAAGCAGATGGGCGGCAATGTGCTCGGCCTGAGCTTTTTGATCGAGTTGGATGGGTTGGGCGGTCGTGAAAAATTGGCCGGTTATCCGTGTCATTCTTTACTGACTGTTCCGGGTTAATGCTCATATCAATAGAATAATAGAATCAATAGGGAGGATGCCATGAAACGTGTGTTACTTATCAGTTGTTTGATTGGTTCGGTGTTGGGCTTGGGGGCGTGTCAGAATATGGCGCAGCACTCTTCGCATAATGCGCACCATGCGAATCATGGGGATCAAGCCTCGGAAACCGCCGTGCGTCAGTCCATCGCGGTGGATCGCTCCATGGTGTATTCGTATCATTTGGGCACGGACGCGCATGCGAAGCCGTATTTGCTGATCGTGCTCAATGACCGTGGCGTGGCTGTGCTCAACGAGACGGCCAAGCGTGGTCAGCCGTATGACATTACCTTGGATGGTCGCAGCTATGCGCAGACGGCGCAGGTGAACACGGGCTTTTTGGTGTTGAATCCGGCGGATGCGGCGTGGACGGAGCAGAGTTTGGCGCGCTTATTGAAGTGACGGTGTAGTGCGTTACGAATGACGTATCAAAAAAACCCCAGCCAATTGGCTGGGGTTTTTTGCATTGTGAATCAACATTGCGGATGAATACGACCATGAATTACGAGCGTTTGCTCTTTCTGTCGCCGTTGCGTTGGGGTGCGTCTTTTCGCTCCGCAGATTTTGCCGAGGTTTGCGGTTTTTTTGCAGATTGAGCGCCTGATTGAGCACTTGATCGATGACCCGAATGCGACGATTTTTTGGTCTCACCCGAGCTCAGTTGGCTTTCCAGGACGAAATCGATT
>CAZCYS010000206.1:0-2660 GCA_964502825.1 uncultured Hydromonas sp.
CGACGATTTTTTGGTCTCACCCGAGCTCAGTTGGCTTTCCAGGACGAAATCGATTTTGCGCGTGTCGGAGTCCACCGCGGCAATGCGCACTTGCACCTCGTCGCCCAAGCGGTAGATTTTGCCGGATACGCGACCTTTTAGACTGTAACTGGCTTCGTCGTATTCAAAATAGTCTTGTCCCAACTCCGAGATATGCAGCAGTCCGTCAACAAATACGTCGTTGAGCGTGACGAATGCGCCAAATTGGGTGATCGATGATACGCGACCAGTCATGGTTTCGCCGATGAACTGTTTCATGTATTCGCACTTGAGCCACAGCGTGACGTCGCGGCTGGCTTCGTCGGCGCGGCGCTCGCACATGGAAGTGTGTTCGCCCAAACGTACCCAGACATTGTGCTGCGCGTCGCTCGGGGCGGGTTTTTGGTTCAATGATGGCTTAACGTCGTTGGCAAGCACTTTTTTGCGTGTGTCTTCGAGCAGGTTCAAACCATCCACCAGCGGAGCGTAGCGTTGGCCATGCAAAATCGCCTTGATCGTGCGGTGTACCAACAAATCGGGATAACGGCGAATCGGCGAGGTGAAATGGGTGTATGCGCTGTAGGCGAGGCCGAAGTGCCCTTGGTTATCGGGTGAATACACTGCCTGCTGCATTGAACGCAACAACAGGGTTTGTAACGTAACGGCATCGGGGCGACCTGCGACCTGCGCCATGACTTTGGCATAATCTTTGGGCGTTGGCTTGTCGCCGCCGTCCATGCGCAGTCCGGCCAGCGTGAGATTGCGGCGCAGGGCTTCGAGTTTCTCTGGCGTCGGACCTTCGTGGATACGGTATAGACTCGGACGTTCGCATTGCGCGATGAATTCTGCTGCGCAGACATTGGCCGCCAGCATACATTCTTCGATCAGACGGTGTGCGTCGTTGCGCGTGCGAGGCAAGATTTCCTTGATTTTGCCTTGCTCATCCGACACGATATAGGTCTCGGTGGTTTCAAATTCCATGGCACCGCGCGCTTCGCGTGCCTTGAGCTGAATTTGGTAGAGCGCGTACAAATCTTTGATGTGCGGCGCAACGGCTTTGTGCGCCTCGGTCAACACACCCGTGCCTTCGGAAACGTATTCCCACACCTGCGTGTAGGTCAGCCGCGCGGCTGAGTGCATCACGGCGGGGTAAAATTGATATGCCGTGATTTGTCCGTCCAAATCAATCACCATGTCGGCGACCATGCACAGACGATCTACATGCGGATTGAGCGAGCACAGGCCGTTGGACAGTTTTTCCGGCAGCATCGGCACGACGCGACGCGGGAAATAGACGCTGGTCGAGCGCAAAACTGCGTCCTCGTTCAGCGGCGTTTTGTCACGCACATAATGGCTCACGTCGGCAATCGCCACCAGCAAACGATAGGCCGTGGTTTTGCGGCCGCGTTTGATCGGCTCGCAATAGACCGCATCGTCAAAATCGCGCGCGTCTTCACCGTCAATCGTGACCAATGGCACATCGCGCAAATCAACGCGATGGGTTAAATCACTCGGAATCACGGTATCGGGCAATTGCGCGGTTTGACGCTCGGTTGCCTCGGAAAATACATGCGGGATATCGAATTTGCGTACTGCAATTTCAATCTCCATGCCCGGATCATCGGCGTTGCCTAACACCTCTACCACGCGACCGGTCGGCATGGCATAGCTGTCGCCATAGGTTTTCAGCGCCACCACGACCACTTGATTGGCCGTTGCGCCGTTCAAATCGTTTGCATCGAGCAAAATGTCGGAACGCAGGCGTACATCGTCCGGATTGACCAGCCAGACACCATTTTCATAAATGACGTGACCGACTACCTGCGATAATTTGCGCTCCGTGACCTCAACCACGTCGCCTTCGCGTTTGCCATTGCGCGCGGTGCCAATGATGCGCACGGCCACTTTATCGCCGTGCCATGCGGTATTCATATTGCGCTCGTTCACAAACACATCTTCGCCATTCGGGTTGATGATGAAACCATAACCATCGCGGTGCGCTTGCAACGTGCCGTACACCAGATTGTGCTCGCTGTTCGGCGAGAGCAGGCCTTTGGCGGAGATTTTAATGTCGCCTGCCTGCGCCAGTTGATCCAATAATTTTTGCAAACCCGACACTTTTGCCGGCGGAACGCCCAACTCTTGCGCCAGCGCCAACGTATTGATCGGGCGTTTATAAATCGACGCGTGGGTGAAAATCACATCAAAAATGGCCGATTTACCCGGCAAACCACTCATTTTGTCAATGCGTGTACCTTGTGTGGCTGATGGTGCGGGGGTGGAAGGAGTCGGCTCTGGTGCCGGTGCGGGTGTATTTTTCACGCGAGGTGTCAGCAAAGCCACGGATTGTTGGTTTTTTTTGACGCGGCTCGTAAGGGGTTTAGCCGTCGTGGATGGCTGCGTAGAGTGAGAGGTGGTGTTGTTCTTTTTTTGTAACGTTTTTTTAGAATTCGATTTCATTGATAAATTATGATAAAAAATAAAGTAAATAGTACCTATAGAAAATGAAACGCGCTATAATGCGAGCCTCGATTGAAATAGATTGGTACACGATACAGCAAAATTATGGCGAACGTGTGACTAATCACTCAATTAATGCCCAGGTGGCGAAATTGGTAGACGCGCTAGGTTCAGGTCCTAGT
>CAZCYS010000207.1:0-2654 GCA_964502825.1 uncultured Hydromonas sp.
AGCACAATGACACTTGGAGCAGTGTGTATGCGAACAATGAAGAGTTGTTCGTGCGCCAAGGTCAGCGCGTGAATGCGGGGCAAAAAATTGCCAATCAAGGCGATAGCGATGCCTCACGCACTCAGTTGTATTTCGAGGTGCGCCAAAACTCCAAACCGATTGACCCGATGCGGATTTTGCCGGGGCGTTGATTGGGCGTGGGCGTCTTTGCTTATCTTGACGATGAGCGATCTATTGGCGATTAAGCACTTAAACGGTTAAAATAATGACCTGAATATCGTATGCGCGGTGATTTTCACCGCGCTAATTTTATAGAGGGTTGTATCAAATGCGTCACAAAAGGCGAGATCAGGGGTTAATCAAGCCCGCCGAGCGAAAAATTTTTGAATACGAAGTTGAATCCTTGGACATGGAAGGGCGCGGTATTGCGCGGCATGACGAGAAGGTCGCGTTTATTTCAGGCGCTTTGCCGTATGAAACGGTGCGTGCCGAAATTACCCGCAGCAAGCCCAATTACGATGTGGCGCAGGTAACGGAGGTGCTCAAGCCATCCGCTGCGCGTGTACGGCCCAAATGTGTGTATTTCGGTGTTTGCGGCGGTTGCGCCATGCAGCACGTGCATCCGCGAGCGCAAGTGGCGATCAAGCAACGCGTGCTGGAGGACAACCTCGAACGCATCGGCAAGGTCAAACCGGAAATCATCCTGCGCCCGATCATGGGGCCGACGTGGCACTACCGCTATCGGGCACGTCTGACCGCGCGCTACGTGGCGAAAAAGGAATCGGTACTGGTCGGCTTTTTTGAAAAACAGCCGCGCTATGTGACCGATATGACCTCGTGCCAAATTTTGCCGGAGCATGTGTCTGATTTGCTGCCGATTTTGCGTGAAGTAATTGGCAAACTGTCGATTCGTGAGCGTATGCCACAGATTGAGGTGGCGGTGGGGCAGGAAAACACCGTGCTGGTATTTCGCAATCTGGAAAAACTGACGGAGCAGGACGAGGACATCTTGCGTCAGTTTGCCGACGCGCACCGCGTGGATGTGTGGTTGCAGCCCAAAGGGCCGGATACGGTGTACCCGTTTTATCCGCAGCGCGAGGCGCTGTACTACGATCTGCCGGAATTCGGCGTGCGCATGCCGTACCGTCCGACGGATTTCACGCAGGTCAATTTCCACATCAACCGCGTGCTGGTCGGGCGTGCGGTGCGTTTGCTCGATGTGCAGCCGAACGAGCGCGTGGCTGATTTTTTCTGCGGTTTGGGCAACTTTACCCTGCCGTTGGCGACTCAGGCGGCGCATGTGGTCGGGGTGGAAGGCTCCACGCAGTTGAACGAGCGTGCTTTGCAGAATGCGCAGGTCAATGGTTTAGCGCATAAAACTGAGTTTCACTGCCGCAATTTGTTCGAGGTGACAGCGGATGATTTACGCGGTTTGGGGCGTTTGGACAAATATCTGGTCGATCCGCCGCGAGAGGGTGCGGAGGCTTTGTGCGTGGCGCTGGGAGAGTTGGCGGTGGAGGAGCGTCCGCAACGCATCGTCTATGTGTCGTGTAATCCGGGCAGCTTGGCGCGCGACGCGGGAATTTTGGTCGAAAACGCCGGTTATCAGCTCAAAAGCGCAGGCATCGTGAATATGTTTCCGCATACGGCGCATGTCGAATCGATTGCTGTTTTTGAACGATAAATAGAACTTTCTCCTGATTTCAATCAGTAGTGTGTATTCGTTTACACAAAAGGGCAAATTTCCATTTGACCGGTTTCCTTAAGGGGTATAATACGGGGTGATTGAGCGGCGATCTGCTGTTTGGATCGAAAGCCGCTCGTATGACCCGTATGATCTTTTAAGGAGAAGGCAATGACAGTAAAAACACTGGCGCAATTGGTTGAACAAAATGCTCTGAACGGTAAACGCGTATTCATTCGCGCGGATTTAAACGTCCCTTTCAACGACGCGGGTCAAATTTCTGACGACACACGCATCCGCGCGTCCATTCCGGCGATCAAAATGGCTTTGGACGCAGGAGCGGCCGTGATGGTGACTTCGCACTTAGGTCGCCCGACGGAAGGCGAATTGACCGAAAAAGACTCCCTCAAACCAGTGGCCGAACGCATCAGCGAGCTGCTTGGCGGCTCGGTTCCCGTGCATTTGCAAGCGAACTGGGTGGATGGCGTGACGGCCAATGTTGGCGAAGTGGTGGTTTTGGAAAACTGCCGCGTGAACAAAGGCGAGAAAAAAGACAACGAAGAATTGGCGCAAAAAATGGCCAAACTGTGCGACGTGTATGTGAACGACGCATTTGGTACGGCACACCGCGCTGAAGCAACCACGCACGGCATCGCGCGCTTCGCGCCGGTGGCTGTGGCTGGCCCGTTGCTGGCGGCAGAATTGGACGCCTTGGGCAAAGCCCTGCACGCACCGAAAAAACCATTGGCCGCGATTGTGGCCGGTTCAAAAGTCTCTACCAAACTGACGATTTTGGAAAGCTTGGCCGATAAAGTGGATCAATTGATCGTCGGCGGCGGCATTGCCAACACTTTCATGCTGGCGGCCGGTTTGCCAATCGGTAAATCCTTGGTCGAAGCCGATTTGGTCGAAGACGCCAAACGCATCATCGCCAAAATGTCCGCGCGCGGCGCGACTGTACCGATTCCAA